>CAJXHA010000150.1 GCA_913053615.1 uncultured Bacteriovoracaceae bacterium
CGGTGCTGATGGTGTTGTTAAAAAAGTGAATGTTAAAGAAGGTGATGCTCTAGAGTCTGGTCAGTTAATGATCGAAATTGAAGAGTAATAAATAGCTAATTTTACAATAAATAATCAATAATTACCCATCCTTATCCCATCTATTGAACTGTGTTATAATTTAATAGATGGGTAGTAATGCAAACAACTCTATTATCCTAGGTGAGTCTTTAAGAGGCTACTTTTATCAATCTCTTTCTGAGATTAATAAGAAGTCTTTGTGTCCAGTTCCTGAAGAAACTATTTATTATTCAAGTGAAGTTCTTTTTACATATTCAAGCTCAGAGAAATTCTTTGATATAAGTGATGGGCAAGTTAGGGAAAAGATTCTTGGAATGAAGTTATTGGAAGCAGCTAATTTAAACTCAGATCAAAGAAAAAGAGAGTATAAAGAGATTGCTGATACGGCATTAGTACTTACTGGTTATTTTTCTAAGTCAATTGACTCAAAACTGGTAGATTCCCGATACTACATGCAAATTGGTAAGTCCGCTTATGAGAGTATGAATTCACTCGCTCCTAGATGTTATGACATACCAAGTTTTTATAAAATGATGGCAACTTGTTTTGAAAGTTTAACTAAGATAATGACAGTATTTGGTGAAAATAATCAAACACAATTTGACTCTCAAGATGAACTAATGAATCTCATTCAAGGTATTCAAAGTAACGATTCTAAAAAAGTATCTTAGACTATTCTTTTGGACCGACCTTAATTACATTCCACTTACCATTTAAGAACTTCTTTAAAAATTTATTAAAATCCTCATGACTGAAATTATTAATTTTTTCAAAGCTCTTATGTTGATAATCTAAACCTAGTCCATGCAGAACTGGAATTGAGTAAAAGTTAGCGTAATCATCATTTGTTTGAACATTAAGGAGATGATTACCTTCAATCATCTTTTTTACGCGATTAAACTCACTCTTGGAAAGTCCATTTTTCTTCATTTTGTCTAGAATGTGGAGAATGGCCTCAATCGCCTTATCAACTTTATCTTTACCAGCTCCGATATATATACCCCAGTATCCAGCTTCTAGTGCACTATGATGAAGTGGTTGAACAGCATAGCAAAGACCTTTTCGATCTCTAACATCAACAAATAATTCAGAGGATTGACCTGAGAGATAATTTGTTAGCATTTTTAAATAAAGATCTTCTGTAACACCATTTTTATAAGAATGTTTACCTATAAATATATGTGTTTGTTCACGATCAAAGTGAATATCAACTTCTTTTTCAAAAATTGGTTGAACTTTATTCTGGTTTTTTACATTTTCTTTACGATCTTTAAACTCTTTGAAGTATGGTTCGAGCTCGCTCAAAATCGATTCAAAAGTTTGATTTCCACAATAGGTGAATACGATTTCAGCATCTTTAACTCTGTCTTCGTGAATTTTAAGAATATCTTCTCTTTTAATATTATTTAAACTTTGGTCTGTACCAGTCATATCCATTGCGTAGGGATGTCCATTAAATACTAATTGATTTAATTGTTTAAAGCATTGCTTTACAGGATCTTCTTTCTGCATTTCATGTTGGCGAAAAATCAATTCTTTTTCTAAGAGAAGATAGTTCTCAGGAATTGCTGGCTTGAAGAAACACTTAAAATAATCTTCAAATAGAGATTGAGTGTGCTCACTTAATCCATGCATCGTAATACCATAGGCATTTTTCCCTGCATATCCATTAAGGTAAGCTGACTTTGTCTCAAGTTCTAGTTTTAATTGATTATAATCTTTATCTGCATGTCCATTAAGAATTAACTTTGCAAGAAGATTATAAATACCATTATTCTTAGGAGTCTCATGACTTAATCCACCTTTAATATACGAGTGAAAAACAAAAGTTGGAGACATATTATTAAAACGGTGAACAAACTTAACACCTTTTGCAATTTGATAAACTTGTACGTTAGGATCATGCTTTGATGTTTCAGTTTTAATTTTAGCAGAGGACTTTTTCTTCTTTGCTGTTGTTACTAGATTTTTTTGAAATTCACTTATTTTAGCTTTGATTTTATCTGTATCTTTTACATTTTGAGGTAATTGAACATTAATATGAGAATTACGTGCAAATACTTCTCTTAGGCTCTCATTAATCTCCTCTATAGATGAGTTTTTGATTTCGTCTAAAAATTGATCTTCACAGTGGATGTCTCCATTTTGGGCAAAGCCGTGACCAAGTGAAAATGAGAATGATTCAATTGTTTCTTTCTCATAAACTTTTGAAGAGATGTATTGATTTCTAATTCTTTCAACTTCTTCTCTTGAAAAGCCTTTTTCCATAACTTCTTTTAGTGTCTTTTGAAATTGTTTTAAAACTTTATTTAAATTTTCAATTGGGAACATAATTTTAAGAATATGAATCCCACCGTCATTAAAGAACATTGTAGAGCCACTTGTTGCTGTTGCAATTGATGATTCTGTAATCATATCTTTATAAAGAGGAGAGATATCACCAAATGCAAGACAATTAATAGCAAGGTCTTCAGTTGCACTCTTGTGGGTAAGGTACTTATCACTATCAAATGAAATGACCATGCTCACTTGATTAACTTCTTTTTTATGTAGGTTTAGTGTGGGGTTTTTCTTTAAAGAAAATTTTCCAAACTTAGAAGATGGTCCATCAGGTAATTTGAATTTTTCAATCGTGCTTACAATTTTTTGTTTGTTCTTTAAATCACCAGAGACAACCAGAAGAGCATTACTATTATTATAATAATTCTTTCTAAAATCGACTAATTGCTTACGACTAAATGATTTTATATTCTTTTCTGTTCCAAGAATTGGATGATTATATCCTTTAGTAAAAGAATTTTTTTGCATTTGAAAGAAATTAAATTGAGTCGGGTTATCAATAGAACGTCTATATTCTTCAAAAACAACATCTCTCTCTGGAATAATATCTTCTTTTGCAAACTTAGGATTACTCACCATATCTAATAAAATTTCTACACTGTTCTTTATTTTAGTGACTGGAGAGTTAATATAGTAACAAGTATAATCAAAAGAAGTGAAAGCATTGATTTCACCACCAAATGACTCAACTTCTCTTGCAATAAGTGCTCCCGGTCTTTTTTTAGTTCCCTTAAAGAACATATGCTCAAGGAAGTGAGCAATACCACGATCTTCTTTGGCCTCTAATGCACTTCCTGCTCGAAACCATATTTGTACACTCGCGGAGGTTGATCCAGGTGCATTAATGAAAAGGGTGTTTAATTTATTACTTAATTGTTTTTGTCGTATATCCATAAATTTCCATTCTTTATAAAATTTGTTTTTGTATTATAATCTCAATATAACTTTATTGTAAGGATAATAAGAAAAAAATGAAGATAGCTCTGATATATTCATTTAAAGAGTCAGATTGGTTCAGTGTGACCAAAATTCTTAAAAATTTACTGGCAGCATATGAACATGCTTATGGTAAAGAAAATCTAGTTCATATTAATGTCCCTTGGGATGCAAATGATGATGATATGGGAGATGCGGCTAAACAACTCCTTGCAGCAGAGGTCGATAAAATTGTTTTCTTAGACCACAAACCTAATCCAGTTTATTTTCTAAAAGAAGTTGGTAGAGAAAAGCTTTTAGAGTTTGAAGAGGTGGTATTTCATATCTATGGTGATTTTACTTTAGAGTTTCATCGTTGGAATCTTTTAGACTCAATCCTTATGGATGCAAATGTAAAATTTATTTGTGCAAGTAAAAAGCAAAGCCAACTTGTGGCAAATTTATTAAATGAAAATATCAAAACTTTTATTTGCCCATTTCCGGTTGCTGATAAAGAGTTTTACTTTGATCAATCTAAGAATGATTACATTAGAGAGAAATATAATTTAAAGAAAACAGATACTGTTTTTTTATATGTTGGTCGTTTAAGTACTCAAAAAAGAAACTTAGAAACAATAGAAACGTTTCTATCAATGCGTGCTAGCGGCAAGTTAGATGCAAGTCATAAGTTCTTAATTGCCGGTGGTTTTGATTTGTTAGGTCAACACTATCTAAGAGAGGGATTATTATTAGGTGAATACTTTAGACGAGTAATGCATTTAATGGAACGTTACCCCAAAGAAGTTACAGAATCAGTTCAATTACTTGGAAGCATAGAGAATAGTGATCTTATTCCTTTTTATAATACAGCCGATTATTTTTTAAGTATGAGTACATATCATGATGAAGATTATGGAATGGCCATTGCAGAGGCACTCTGTTGTGGATTACCTTGTATCCTAACTGATTGGGCCGGATATTCTTCTTTTAACTTAGGCCTAGATCAAGCAACACGCTATGTACCAGTTAAATTAGGAAGAAAATCTCCTGAGTTTGATTGTGAAAAGCTTATCACTTTTTTAAGTGATGCCAAGAAATCAAAAGTTGCAGATTCAGAGCGTAAAGATATCGCTCAAAAATATCACGAAAATTATACTGTTAGCGCATGTGCAGAGATACTTAAGACTATTCATAGTGCAGATAAAGTTGTCTATAAAGGTTTTAGCGATATGTTACATCGCCTCGGTTATATAATGTTTTTTAAAAGAGCTCCATTTTTAAATGAGTTCGATAATTGTTTTAATAAATTCTACTATAAAGTTTATGGGTGTTATGCTGGAGAGAATTAGAGAATATATTCAAGATGCACATGATGAAGTTATCCTGTGGAAAAGATGGGATATCAAGCATCAATCATTAGATTACTTCAATGCTATGTCGAGAATGTATCCATTTACTCATAAATATTATTTTGAAGCAAACCCAAGTTTTGTTTGTGATTATAGAAACCTTATCGATATGCAAAGACAGCCACTTATTATGTTAAGAGATGGTATTGTCACATTAAGTGCATTTTTCTTACAGAATATAAAAGCACCAAAAGATTTTAGAACAATTCTACTTATACCAAAAAGATTATCAGGTGTAGTTCCTGTTGGCTGGAAAGAACATGTCGCTTATTACGAAATTGAGTATCCAGAATATGATTCACAACCAATAAAAAAAGTATATGTGCATGGAATGTTAGTAAGCTACTCTTTTTGGTTTAAAAAAGCTAAAGACGTCTTTGATGATTTAGCGAAAATACTTCCTAAAGGAGTACCTGTTGAATTCATGGTTCCTATTAGAGAGAGATCATTTTTTGTTACTCAGGATGAAACAAAGTACGTTACTCCATTTATGGAAGAGCTTTATGAGCGCTATGGTAATAAAATGAAGCTCCATACTAATTATGACCAATTATTAAATACTAAAATAACAAAAGGTTCAGCTTTTTGTGAGTTAAGCGACTCACCTTATATTTATGCAGATAATTATATGAATCACCTTTTTAGTCACGAAAATTGTTTTATGATTAATCCTCCAAAAGTAAAAAAAGAAAATAACTTAGTTTACCCTTTGTCTTTAAATCATAATATTATAATTACCAAAGAAGAGGGAGGAGAGAGCTTTTTTAATCAATTAGCTTTTCATGTAAAACAAGATCGTGTCGCTGCAGATCCGCTTTCAAATAAGTTTCATCGATATATTAAGCAATTAATTGAATCAGGACTTATTAAAATTTAATCTTTCATGAATTGCATTTAAACGCTTGAAGTAAATATCTTGTGTTTGTTTGGCAATGTCAGGGATAAAGGCAGCAAAATCACCGTCTTTAGGTTCTACAAAATATGGAAGTAATAAGTGCTCTCTGTCTGTTGCACAAATATTAGAGTACAAATCAAGTTCTTTTTTATCGATTAAATTATCTTTACAAAATTCTGAAAAGTGCTCAAATACATAACTCTTATTATATGTTTCCATCAATGAATTAAAGTTTTCAATATTAGAGTCACTTAAAAACTTAATCATTTCTTCTTTAAGGTTTGTAACAAGTTCACAGGCATCATTAATAAGTGCTTTTGTTGTACTAATTTTTGATTTATGTGACTTGGTGACAAATAGTCCAATTGCAAGCGTGTAAATAAACTGATGAGGCCTAAGTAAAGCATATTTAGCAAGTGTTAGATTTTCTTTTTTTAAAGTTGTAATCAAGTTATATAAATTAGCAGTTGCATATAATTGATTCAAAAAAGTCTGATTTGCAAGTTTAGGTCTTCTAAGGGTGATAAGGTCTAGAGAATTTGAATTTTTAAGTAAGTTCTTATCTTGATAGTGTATGAGATTTAACTCTATCCTTGAGAGTGAATGTTCTTTGGCAATTAATGACTGTGTGTTAAAAAGTTGAAAAACTAGATCATTTGGAAAAAGTGACTTCTTTGTATTGATGTAAAACTTAAAGAGTTTTAAAAACTTACTTTCTATTAGAAAGTCATAAAAAAGATGTACATTAAAATTAATAAAGCTCTTCTCTTCTGTGAAACGATTTGAAGGGACTAGGAAACTTATATTATCTAAGTCTTTAAATTCTCTTTGGAATGTTTCTTTATAGTCATCTATTTCCATTATCACCTAAGTAAATACTTTAAAAAGAATTTCTTTATATTACTAACCCTTGGTCTTATGACTTTGGCAAGTATATCCTCTGAAGCAATCTCAGCGTCGTATTCTTTATTATTAAGGCCTCGGGCCAGGTATTTGTCGCCCACCTTTTTAATAAAGAAATGACATATTAATTTATCTGACTGCCAAAAAACAATTATATCATAAGGTCTAAGATCTTCTGGGGAAATTTTTTGAACCTTAATTATATCATTAATTTGAATAAGGGGACTCATTGAAGGTGTGAGTATTTTTATCTGAGCAAAGTCACTCAGATCTTCTTTTAGCTTATTAAATTCTTCTTTTGTTACTTTCAAGTATGGAGTCCACTTTGATGAATATTATTATAAAACTCAGTCGCATTTTTAATATCTCCATCAAAGGCAATTTGCTTATTATGTAAAACAATTCCTCTATTACAAACTCGATTTACAATATCTTCAATATGCGAAATGAATATGACAGCTCCTGATTGAGCAATCATTTTTTCAACCCTTGCTGTAATCTTCTCATTAAAAAAAGTATCTGCACCACTAAATACTTCATCAAGTATTAAAAGGTCAGAAGGCCTGGCTGAAACAACACTTAAGAAGAGTCTAGTTTTCATTCCTTTAGAATATTGTTTGAAGGGAGCGTGAACAAAGTGTCCTAGCTCTGAAAACTCTAATGAATCTTTAATAATTTCTTCACGCTCAGCTTTGGAGTAATTTGAAAAGAGAAGGTTAGTAAGGATCCATGCATTTTCTTTTCCAGACAAATCGGGCTGAACAACTACTGATGTATCAAAGATTGCTCTCGCTTGCCCATTAAGTTTAATATTAGGTTTATTCCCATGCATTCCAGAAATAGTACGACAAAGTGAAGTTTTTCCAGCTCCATTAACTCCTAAGAGAGCAACTCTTTCACCCTTTTTTATATTAAATGTAATATTATTTAAAACTTCGAAACGATCTTTTTTCGAGAACAATATACTTGCTGGACTGTTAATAAATCTGACAAAGAAATCTCTTAATGAGTTTAGGCCATGATCAGCTTTCTTATAGCTTATACTAAGTGAATCTACTTCAAGAATATTAGATGTAGAGGTAAAGGTCATTTTTCTTTCTCCTCCAAGTTATATAGGCAAGTAGCGATATCACTCCGGTAAAGATCACCGCATTTATAAGTGACTCATTTAAAAGTGCCTGATCAAATTTCCATAAACTTTTTTGAAATGGTTTTATTATTGCATAGAAAGGATTCACTTTAACGATAAAGGAATACTTTTCTGGAATTAATTCTTCAGGGTAAAAAATAGGAGTTAGGAAAAACAAAATGCTAAAAGCAAATTGGATAATATACTCTAAGTCTCTGAAAAAAACTTGCAAGGTTGAAATTAAAACTGAAAGTGCAATAGTCATTATCATTGCAATTAATAAGCATAAAGGTAAGAAAGCTAGTCCTACAGGGTGAAAACTTTCTTGAGTCATTAAGGTTCCAAGTAAGAGGAAGAATGGAATAATAAAGTTGATAAAGTTATCAATAATTTTTGAGCAATGAACCGCGAGAGGGTTTATTTGAAATGATAGTAGTACTTCTCTTTTAGTTAAAAAAACATTGGCATTTTGCTGAATCGTATTTGTGATAAAAATCCATGGCAGGAGTCCTGCGAGCAAGAATACAAAGTATCTTTCTACATTAAGCTTAAGAATATGCTTAAATATAAATGAATGAACTACAAACATGAGGATTGGACTAAACATAACCCAAATTAAACCCGCAAATGTATTGCGGTAGCGACCTTTAATCTCTGAAATGGTGAGAGTATAAATCTTTAAAAGGCTTTGTTTATTTATCATGAC
>CAJXHA010000151.1 GCA_913053615.1 uncultured Bacteriovoracaceae bacterium
TCTTTAGTCGTTACTAATGGATTGATCTCTGCAATTGAACAGTCCTTAGCAATGTACATATCATAAAGACCTTGGAAGAACTTAGAAGCTTTCTTTAAAGTATCTCCTTTAAGTCCAATTCCATATCCTAATTTTCTACCGATGAAAGGAGTAAAACCAACTGAAGGATCAACTGCAACCTTAATAATTTTTTCAGGTGTCTTAGCAGCAACATCTTCAATATCAACCCCACCTTCACTTGAAGCCATGAAAGTAATTTTAGAAGTATTTCTATCTAATACGATTCCACAATAATACTCGTGCTCAATATCACAACCTTGCTCGATAAGAATTAAATTTACTTTCTTACCTTCTGGTCCTGTTTGGTGAGTAACTAATTGCATACCAATAATTTCTTCAGCATACTTTTTAACGTCATCTAAAGACTTAGCAACCTTAACACCACCGCCTTTACCACGGCCCCCAGCATGGATTTGAGCTTTAACAACCCAAACACTTCCACCTAGTTTTTTTGCAACTTCAACCGCTTCATCAGGTGTTGTCGCAGTTCCACCATTCAATACGTTAATATCGAACTGTCTCATAAGCTCTTTAGCTTGATACTCATGCACGTTCATTGTGACTCCTCATTTTTTGAGTAAACTTACACATTTGTTAATACCACCCAATTATAGAGATTTTTCCACTATCGGCAACATACCTAGGTCATAAAAAACTATATTTTTAACGACACATCTCACAAGATGTCCGACTAAAAAACTTTGCGTTACGCATCCATTAATTTAATGCAAATCGCAATTGATGCTTTAAAAACACATGTTATATATAAGGAGAAAAAAGACATAAATTTTGACTCAAAAAGGACAAATATGAATATCCATTTACTACACCCAGCGACATTTGGACTCGACGGCGGAGCAATGTTTGGCATCGTTCCAAAACCATTATGGGAGAAAAAAATTCAGCCTGACGAGCAAAATAGAATTCCTATGTCTCTGCGCTGTGTGCTGGTACAAACTAAGAATAAAAATATTCTCATCGATACTGGAATTGGTGATTATCATCCAGATAAATTTAAAACTAATTTTATTATCAACACAGATCAAGCACCACTTGAGCAAGCTTTGAATAAAATTAATCTTAAGGCCAGTGATATCACCGATGTTATTCTCACTCACCTACACTTTGATCACGTTGGTGGACTGACAACTGAAATAGATGGCAAAACCAAAACTGTTTTTCCAAATGCAACTATTCATCTGCATAAAAAACATTTTGAATATTCTCAATCTCCTACCATGCGTGATGCTGGTTCTTTTCATACTCATACTTTCTTACCTGTTATCAATGAGTACATAGAAAAAAATCAAGTACACTTTATCGAGGGAGATGAAGAAGGAATTGTTCTTACAGATGGGGAAGAAAAAATTGAATACAAAATTAGCTTTGGCCATACCCCATATATGTTGCATCCTATTTTTGATGGACATATTTACATGGCCGACTTAGTACCAATGTCTCACCATGTACATGTTCCTTGGGTTATGGGCTATGATATTGAACCGGCCACCACAACCATCTATAAGCAAAAGTTCTATGATCGCATTACCAAAGAAAATCTCACCTTGATCTTTGAGCACGATATCCCAACTTGGGGTGGGAAACTTAAAGTTGATGAAAGACATCGCTATACACTTGATCCCGCTTTTGAAAGTAATCAGGAATTAATTGAAAAGATTCAGTAAGCTAAAATAAAAAAAGCCCACAAACGTGGGCCTTTTATAATTAAGAATTTAATTACTGCTTAGTTCTTACCATTGGCAAAACCTGGAATGATAAATCCTGATTCTGTTAAGTCCTCTACACTTTCTAGTGAGTATAAAAGCATCTGTACTTTTGGAAGTACAAGATTATTATAATCTGGACCAGCTTCAATTAAGTTTTCTAATTCATCTTGCCATGCTTTTGAGTTCCAGATATCTAACATATCCCAGATTTCTCTTTGTGCACGCATATCACCTGAGTTTGAAGCATTTACTTTTGCTTGCAGAGTTCTTGTTACTCTAAGAAGATCAAAATAAACGTCAAGGTCTTCTGCACCCATGGCCATTTTAATTGAAGCAATCTCTTGTAGTTCAAGTCTAATGACATCGATTAGTGAACTAGCTGCTTTTGATACTGTACCTGCTAAACCATTTTGCCATCCATAAGCTGTACGCATTTGAGCAACTAATGTTCTCATGGCAGTGATCGAGTTTTTAAGTGCATCGATATCATCATAGTCAGTTAAAAGCTCATCTAATACGCTTCCAAAGACAACGATAAGTCTAGCGTTCTCTTGAATTTTATAATTCACAACAGAGTACTTTGGACGACCATTTTCTTTTGCAGATAAAAGATCGATCCCATCATCAACTGCCCTATTAAATCTATCCATGTGACCACGGTGAGATTTAGCAATTTTTGATCTAAAATCAACTAAGTTTCTTTTTACACCATTATAAGCATTTAAAAGAATATTTGATGCTGATGATAGAGAAGCGTTAAGTTGACTTGGAATCCCACCATCAAGATAGACTTTCGTTGGGTAAGCTCCGTAGTATGCATTGATAGTAAATGCATCAACTCCACCATATTCAAAATCTTTTTTAGAGTGAGAGTAACTACTTCCTGATAATAAATTACCGGTCCACGATCCACATTCATCAGAGTATTGACACTTATATTCAACACGCATGATTGGTACGGTAGAGCTAAACTCATATTTTGAGTAAAGGTTATTATTGTCTGATTCAAGTACTGCATTTATACCGTACTGGTTTAAATCACACTCTTTCATAAGACCGCGATTATAGCAGGCTGCATGTAAGTCAACGACAATATGTTCCTCAGTATAAGAGATGGGGCTATTTGCAAATGCAGAGCTCATACCAAGAGTTAAAGTTAATAGTCCTAGGGTTTTCTTAAACATAATTCGCTCCTACAGATCTAATTCTTTTTCAAGGTTAGCAATTTCAATATCAACATCACGTTCACTAACATCATAGCTTTCAAGAATATCTTCTTTCATAGTTAAAAGGTCTTGGATTAAGTAATCGAACTGACCAGAAAATAAAAGACGATTTAAAAAGTCTTCGTTTTCTTGAATAACTTTAACTATTTTAAGAGCTCTATGAGCTGTAATAAGTGAGCGTTCATCTCTTACTGCTTCTGAAGCTGATTCAACTAGAGCGATCTTTTTCATTGGCATTAAAACATTTGGCCAAAGATTATTCATAAAGTCTGCTTCAAAACGTAAATCATAAGATAAAGAGCGAGTCATTTCTAAAAGCTCCGTTCCCCAAGTTGATCCAGTATTGGCCGGTCTGTATACGTGATAAGTTTCAGGAGCCTTAGCAGGTGTTACAATCTTACCACCAAGAATACGAGAACATGTTTCTTCAAAAGTAAGTGTGATATTTCTTACGTGTCTTCTTACACGAAAAGTATAATCAGGATCGTAGCCAGGAACTCCGATATTGTGGATAAGTTCACCATCAGCGAAGACTTTAATAAATCCATCGTTTCTGATTCCTTCAGCACTGATAAGCATTCTTTCAACATACTCACCTTCAGCTGCTAAATCGATATTTACTGAACTTCCAGGACAATAGCTACCTGTTTTATTCATGCTTTTTAAGTCTAATACATCGGCCATGGCCGCATTTGATAAAACGCCTAGGGCACCTGCAATTATTATTGTTTTCATTATCTTTTTCATATTTACTCCGAATTAATTTAAGTCGTACTTTTCTAAAATGTCTTCTTTGATAGTTTCAAGGTCTAAAACCAATCTGTCATAAGCAAAGTTCATCATAATCTCATCACTATTAAAGTAAGGAGAAGCATTATCAATGGCCTCAACTAAGAGCTTTGCTTTGTCTTTTGTATTTAAGCTTTTACCATCTCTTGCGTTTTCAGAAGCCTGAACTGAGATAGCTGCTCTTTTAAGCGGCTTAATATAATCAGAGAAAACATTCATTCCAACTTTAGAATCAACTCTAGAAAGTTGCATGAATTCATAAGTTAAATCTAATACTTTTCCACCCCAGTCATCTAGAGTGAAGTTACGTCTTGAACTCATTGGAGTTGAAGCATATGAGCTATAAACTTTTTTAGCTGTATAAAGTCTAAAATCAAGAACTCTTACTTTTGAATTAGCTTGTGCAACCACTGTGATCTCTGATACTTCACCGCGAACGATAATTGGGTAATCTGGATCTTTACCAGGAACACCAAGAGTTGCGATCTCTTCACCATCTGCATAAACTTTTGCAAATGAATATGCTCTTTGAGCACCTTCAGCTGAAATATGAATTCTTTCAACATACTGTGGTCTACCATTAGGCATGCTCACCACAATTCTTTGTCCTTCACTAATTTTTTTAATGTAGCTTCGACTACTTTGTCCGTTAAAACCTTGGGAAAGATCAATCACTGATCCAGCTTGTGCATAAACACTAGCAGCCCCAATTGTTAACATGGCCCCTAATGCTAATTTAATCATTGTTTTTTTCATATATATCTCCTAATTATTGACAGTCTTTTAAGGCCTTCTCTATTTTGATTCCGGCTTCTAGTTTATCTTGCACACAAGATCTCGTTTTAAGACTATCAATCTTACAAAATTGGTAAGCAGAGATAGTTGAAATGGATAGTTTCTCTTGAGTTAATTTAGTGCAATTCATGCTTTTAGATTGGATTAAAGCAGTTTTAGCCAATCCAATGGTGCTAACTATTAGTAGTCCGAAGATGAAATACTTCATCATAGATTCTCCTTGGTTTTTAAAAATTTGTAATATGATATCGAATTTTGAAACCACTTCAATAAAAGCTGTAGAATCGCTTATAATTTACATGTCAAAAATTTTAGGCATAAAAAAAGGCCCAAAAAAGGGCCCTTATAAAGTGACAATAATTTATGTCTTTTTAGTTTTAATCGATAATACTGAACTTAGAAAAGCTCATAACATAGTTCTTTGAAAGCCTATCATAATCAATATAGGCCTTATTATTTTCAAAGACTTCGAGAATTGTTCCATAGTCATTTTCATAATCTTGAATTCTTGCCCCTTCACAAACACCACTTAAGCAAGTTACACCAGCTGCAAGCTTACCTCGACTAAGAACATAGTGCTTAGAAAGATTATCGTAATCAATATACACTTTTCCATTTTCAAAGACTTCTAAAACAGTCCCAAGATCATTTTCATGATCCACAATTCTTTTTCCGACACAGATAGAACCAACACAATTTGTTGCCAGAGAAAGGCGAGCAAGATTCATATCATAGTGCTTTGAGAGTTTATCATAATCAACTCTCGCCTTATCTCCAATAAAATCAATAATTGTTCCAAGGTCATTTTCATGATCAATTACACGATCACCAATTTTAAAGTTTCCAAGGCTCGTTCCTATTGTATCTAATTGCACCCCAAGAGTATCAAGTGACTCTCCATTTTCAAGATTAGTTAATAAAGGAATTTCCCCATCCCAGTTTTTAACAACATCTTCATAGGCTGGCTTAAGATCCATCATTTTATATCCATAACGAAATACACCTTGGTTAGTTAACCATTCAAGATGCCATGGCTGCCAAAAATACTGAGAAGAGTACATGATATAACAATAGGCCTCATTCTGCTTATTATAGAATTCATTATAATCACTAACCACAGGGCAGTTATGCGAGTTTCTAATGAACATATTTTTCCAAGAGTTAACTGTTTGAGCTCCCCCTTTAGAATAAGTCTTATCTAAAACATACTTCTGTTGATTAACTTCAGTAAAAGGAGCTATGTGGAACCACCACTTATAATTATAAGTTTTAATATATTTCTGAGTGAAAAAGAGCCATACCTTACCAAGGTTAACATTATGTTTTACTTTCGTTTCATAAGACCAAACATGTGCCCTATTAAAGCATTGCTTATGCTTATCTAGATCATTACGAAATGAGTTCATTACCTTATTTAATTGTGAGGTATTTTCTAATTGAGTTATCTTTGCCTTTTCCATTGGGTCGCGAGTTTGAAAGTCCATTGCAAGCAAAAGCTCCCATGTATACATGTCTTTTTCTTGCTCTTGAGCTGACATATCTTCTTTTTCAAAAGTAATTGAGTCTAATAATGCAGCTGTATTCTCACCTGTTTCAGTAATGGTATAATCAATTGCTCTATTTTCAGTAAAGGCCTTTTGAGCTTTCTCTAAAAGTTCATTGGCACTTTTTTGAATATTGATAATCTTTCCATCCTCCATAAAAAGAGATGCATGAGTAGCATGAAAAGCACCTGGTGCATGGAATTGAATGATTTTAGTTTTTGCATTTGCTGCAATTGAAATTAATAATAAAAGAATAGCTAACGCTTTCATTTGAGACCCCTAAATTTACCCTATAAAAATTGAGCTATTAATAGATTTCACGCTATATTTAGGCAATCTGATTTATTGTGTTTTGAAATGTTTATAGAGTTTTAAGGTCCTATTTATCGAGCTTTAGCTGAAACCACCGCTGAGACATTTAAGGGATTATAAAGGTGGGGAAAATCCTCTCCCCTCTCTTTTGAGTGCTCCCACTTAAGTGTGCCCTTAATTTTATCTGAATCAAGCTCAAGAATGGTAATATCTGTTCTATCTTTAAAATAGATATTTAGACTTTCTTCTAATTGAGACTTGGTAGAAAGATGAATAAATCCTTCTGCGTGCAAAGATTCACATTCATAGGAGCCAGCCGCTTGTGCTCGCTCCCAGTCTGTATTATTTGCGATATGATAAATGAGCATTATAAAGCTTTAAACTCTAATGCCACACCACCACCTGGTGCCATATGTAGATCAAAGGCAGTGTCTCCACCAATAACTTCTGTTGTATAAGTTTCCATGGCATGAGGATTAACATTCCAGCTTGCTCCTCTTGCATCTTGATAACCTTTCACTTGATACTTGCGACCTTTTTCAAGGAAGTTTAAATCGATAGTAATTGTTCTTCCTTGCTCATCAGTGATCCCACCTACATACCAATTATCGCTATCCCAATCTTTTCTCGCGATAACAGAGTAGTCACCAATCTTAGAGTTTAAACCAACTGTTTTTTCCCAATTAGTAGGAACTGCTTTTAAGAACTCCATTGCATCTGGGCGGGCTTCGTAATTCTCAGGAAGATCACATAACATTTGCCAAGGTGAATAGATCACAACATATAAAGCTAATTGCTTAGCAATCGTTGTTGGCACACGACTATCTGGGCGCCAATCATTAAATTTTGTATCCATTGCTCCTGGAGTGAAATCAACTGGACCTGCCAGTGATCGAGTAAAAGGAACAATTGTGGTATGTTCTGGAGTATTACCTGGTCTTCCCCAAGCATTATACTCTTGACCACGAACACCTTCAGCACTCATAAGGTTTGGATAAGTTCTTCTTAAACCTGTTTGTTTAATTGGCTCATGAACAACCATCATTACTTTTGTTTCTAAACCTTTTTTCATGGCCTTAGCATAGTGATTTACACCAAATTGACCGTGGTGCCACTCACCCCAATCAAGTCTTTGGCCAACATAACCAGTTTTAACCGCTTTAATTCCATACTTATTCATAAAAGCGTATGCATTATCCATTTGGTATTCATAATTTCCTGTTTTCGCTGCTGTCTCGTGGTGACCAATAATGGTAACACCTTTTGATTTTGCATACTCTGAAAGGTATTCAATATCCCAGTCAGCGTAAGGTTGATCAAAGATAAAGATGTCACCATTGGCTTCCCAATTTCCATCCCATCCGTAATTCCAACCTTCTACTAGTACTCCATCCAGACCATTATCTGCTGCAAAGTCGATATATTTTTTAGTATTTTCAGTTGTAGCTCCATGACGATCTCCACTTCCCCAAGTGTAAAGACCAAGGTGCATTCCCCACCAAATTCCAACATACTTTCCAGTGCTCGCAAATGATGTATCAAGATTAGGATCTACTGGGTCATTAAGATTTAAAATCATCGTTGATTCAACTAACTTACCTTGGTTAACTGCAATTTGAATTGTTCTCCAAGGACTTACTAGTGGTGCACTTCCACGCACACGAACATTTGTATTTGCCCATGGGTATAAATCAGCTTTTAATTTTCCATTCCCCCAATTTTTTAGTGCCATTGAGGTATAATCAAGAAGTCTTGCTTCATGGAGAGCAACTGTGTACCCATTTGCTTTTTCAATAGTAGTTGGAGTGTGGATTACATTTATGTCAGTAATATTACTTTT
>CAJXHA010000152.1 GCA_913053615.1 uncultured Bacteriovoracaceae bacterium
GAGTATCTTCAAAGCCTAGACGCTTGCCTGCAACACTAAAAGCTTGGCAGGGGAAACCGGCACATAAAATATCATGTTTTGGAATTGAATTGGCAGGGATTTTGGTGATGTCACCAAAGGGACGATCTTGAAAGTTTTTAAAGTAGATTTCGTTGGCCAATTTTCCCCATTCACTACTAAAAACACAATCGTAATTCTTAGCTTCAAGGCCTTGGCGAAATCCTCCAATGCCTGCAAATAGGTCAATGAACTTCCTATTCCTCAAATGCTCCTCCTGAGCAAGTCGATTAAACTCTTACTTTATTATAATACAAATTTAAAAAAGTTGGAGATTTTATTCTTGAGTACTGTTGTCAGACTGGGTCTTTCTAAGAACGATAAATGAAATATCATCTTCTTTGCGCCAATTCTCTTCATTGCGCTCTAAGCACCTTTGAACTAAGGTTTCAAAAGATTTATCAAAACTTCCTTGCGCCATTATACTTGCGAGCTCGTCATGGGAAAGATTATCAAAAAGACCATCACTACCAACGATAATTGTATTTCCCTTTTTAATCTCTATTCTCGAGGTGCTTTCAATACGAATGGCCTCATCCCCAATTAGATTCGTAACCAGGTGTCTATTTGGATCATCTAGTGAGTCCTCTTGTTCCATAGAACCACTTTGAATTAAGTAACCAACTTCTGACTGAGGGATATTAGAGTAAAGCTTCTTGCCACTAGAGTTCCAAAAGATCACTTCTGAGTCACCAACATTATAGCTCTTAAAGAAATTTTCCTTGATGGTACAAAGTATGAATGTGCAATGAGCTCCTGCTTTTAAGTCTCTTACATTTTGGTTTATATTTTCAATAAAGTTAAGAAAATGTGCTTCTGTACTTCTTTTATAAAGGGATACAATATCATTTGTGGCTATAGCAGAAGCTTCTTTTCCCTTGGGATGCCCACCAGCTCCGTCAGAGACACCAAAAATTATATTATTAGCATGCTTATAGATAAATAATGAATCCTCATTATGAGCTGAACCTTCAAAGTTATTTTTTGCAATAAAGTAACCTAGTCGATAGGGGGCAAGATCAACTATTTCATAGAGTGGCTCAAGATTATTATTTATGATTTTCTCATACACTTCATTCGACTGCATCTGACCAATCCATCACTTCTAAATGGTATTTTAAATGAGAAATCGTTTTAAACTTCTCAAGAATAAGACTTCTTTTAAGTCCACAAATGATAAATTTTATGGATTTAGGTAACTTTCTATAGTTCTTCTCACCACCTAATATGTCATAAAAAATTCTAATCGTTTTTATAATATCTTCTTCGCGATTATCTTTCTTAGAATCTCCCCAATGGTGAAAATCAATAATTTTAATATCAAACTCAAGTCCAAAGCGTTTAATAATTATATTATCAGTATGAAGGTCTCCATGATATTCCCCATGAAGATGAATATCCTCTAGACCACATACAAGTGAATAAAGTAAGTGGATAGCGGGAAAAATACCTAATTGTTTCTTTCTTTGCTTGGCCACAAAATCACCCAGTCTTTGTCCTTCGATAAACTCACAGGTTATACAAGCTATCTTCTGTTTTTTAAGACTTATTAGTTCATGGGAGTGATAATTAACTACCAGTGGACAGTCGGTTAACTTGTCCAGTTTTTGAGATTGTTTTATGCTGACCTTGTGCTGAACATTTCTTTGGGGATAGTAGAGCTTAATGGCCCTTTGGCGTTTGGTATAGATCTCAGAAACCTTATAGACTTCACCTTCATAGCCTGCTCCTAGTTTTTCTAGGATTTGATAGCGACCACCAATAGTTCTGCCTGGTTCTAGGTTAAATGCCTCAATTTTGTTAATTGTACTCTTTTTGACCAAACTTAACTCCTCATAAATTCATTTTATAATCACAAGGGACTTGTGTCACCAGCTTTATTGGTAATTCAATGCAAATATTACCCGATACCTTAACACAATTACTATCTAAGGGTAGAATTCTCTATGCTAAAAAACCTATCTATTACCCTTATTCTCTTGATTTTAAGCTCAAGTCTATATGCGGGTAATGGAACAGTTAACCCAAGGCCCAGACCTTGGCCGGATAGAATGTGGCGAAATATTGTCATGTTCTCAGATGATGTTGCTTATTCTTTATCCCAAGTTCTCTTTGATGCTATTGATAAATTTGATGTTAAAGTTTATGGCAATGATCATACAGAGCTTAAGGTTAAGATTGAAAGAGAGGTTTTTGATAATCAAGATGTTCTTAATTCATACTCTGTAGTTGATTACACTTCTTTAAATGTTAAGACAGAAGCATTAAATTACCAATTTCCTCTAAGTGCTAATAATGTAACCCTAGGTCTAAATCTCGCAACGGGTGCTGGGGTAGACTTTGTAAATATTAGACAAGTAACGGCCTCTAAGTACGCTGAACTACCAACTCTAAGTGAAGAGTATAGTGATGTTGATCCTGATGCTGATTCTGATGATGGAACTATTCGAGATATTAATACAAACTCTGGTGGATACTTTGATCCAAGTTGGCGACCTCGCACCAATGAACTATGGAACTTCTTTACTATTCCTTTTAGGCTTCCAACAAATATTGAGAAATTTAATAAATTAGATCAAGGTGAGCTCATTTCATATGGAGTAAATGGCTTTGTCGAATTTGGAGCAGGAGTTGGATTTAATGTACTTAATACTGAAGTCATTGATGATAATGGTGTTATTAGCGATGAAGCTCAGGCAAGACTTGGAGTTCAAGTTGATTATAAAACCTATTTGAAAGGGCTCTTTCGTATCACTGTTCTGAAAGAAAATAATCGCTTTGCAAGAGTAAAGATAACCAGAGCAAGAGAGCGTGGAAGTGTTTTTAGTGTTAATGGTGGTGGAGAAGACATTGAGTTATTTGAAGGTTTTTTACTCTTTAAAGATAAAAAGTTAGAAACGAGAGTATTAGAAACTAAAGTAAATCTTCTACCTTTCGAATTTAAGGCTCAGTCAAAGTATATTAAAGCTTTTGATCTCGGGTTTCGCTATGATTTAACAGATGCTAGGGCAAGAGATGCCTTTGAACAAGCTGCAAAAGGTTCATTTGCTCTATCTCAAGAATTAATGGGAAGAGCAGATGATGATAATAATATTGTGGTTAAAAGAATTTTTGAAAGAAACTCAATTACTCATACACGCGTACGTGAACAAGAATTAAATCTACAATTTTACCGACGTCGAGCTCTTAGATCCCAAGAGTCTGTTGAGGCAGTGATTACATTACCAAGTGGAGTTCATCACGTTCTAAAAGAGGTGAGAAGTAGTGATCGTAATTGGAAATTAATTTGGGGACGTTTTGAAAAGCTAAATTATAATTTTATCGCAACAATTGATAAAACAGCTTTTGAAGCGGGTAAAGAAAACTCGTTTCAACTGGTTGCAGAAGCTCGTATCGAAGATTCTCATACTAATGGATTTGAGATGCGAAGTTATTCAAACCTGATTCGAAAGGCCCTTGGGAAACCAGATATTCTTCCTGATTTACCGGACTATCTACCACTTTATAATTTAAGTATGGATGATAGAGATAGTGTCAGTGTGAGAGTTCTCAATGAAATGGGTGTCGCCAATTATAGAAAAAGTACCTTTTATTATGGCTTTAATATTGATCAAGCAAAGCTGATAAAGTTCATCCAAACACCTGTTGAAAAAATGTGGCCCCTACTAGAAAAGGCCTTTGGTGTTTATGCAGGAGCATGGAGTACCCGTCGTAGTCGTGCATATTATCGCTTTCGAAATATACTTCCAAGTTTAGCGAATATTCCACTTTATCTAGCAAATATTCATTTAAGACGTGGTGGTAATCTGCGAGCGGCTAAGAAAATGCGTCAAAACTGGATCGCTGCACAGATGGAATTCGCTAAAGAGAATCCTGATTATAATTACCTATTAGAAAAGTTAGCTGAAATGTTTAAGCATAAGCATTTTGGGCATGATCATCTACGTTTAATCCTTTTAAGCTTAGCGGATGAAGAATTAGACTACTTTTTAGTGGCAACAAATGATGCATTTGGAAGGATTCAACAAAGGGGACGTGTGACTATGAACCCTGAGTACTTATTAAACCTAACGGATCAAAATATTGGCTTTGAGAGACTTGCTGGTGGTTATAATTCGAATCCTGATATTCTAATAAAGGATTTAACTAGTACTGTTGATAGTGAGAAGGAACAAGTTAAAATAAACTTCACCTTAGATCACGATCCAAAATTAGTTTATTTTAAATTATTTTTATCAAATCGTTTAAAACCATTTTATATTCTTAATGAATTGGCCTATGAAAATAAGAGTCGCTTTAAAAAAGGTGCTAATACTCTTATCTTAGATAAGAAGTCCCTGAATGAACTTTCTCATAAACTAGGTGTGGATTTAAAACCAGAAAACTTTATGAGCTTAACCATATCAAGTTCAACTGATGGCTTCTCATGGAGTAAAGTGGCAACAACTCGTTTCTATTATTCTGTAGAAGCACAAGAATAATACTATTTCACTTCAAACTCACCAGCTTTAAGTTTAGAAAAGTAAAGCTTTGTATGTTCTTTTAGTTTTGGCATTAAGAGCCATATAGCTAATAGGTTTGGAAAGATCATCATCCCAGTCATTATATCTGAAAAATTTAAAACTGATTGCACCTTCCAAATGGTTCCCAGAAAAGCAACTAAACAGAAAACAATTTTAAAAGGCATTAGCCCTTTACGTCCAAAGAGATAGTAGCTGGCAGTTTCACCATAATATGACCAACTGATGAGTGTTGAAAATGCAAAGAGAGTAGCTGCAATAGGAATAAAGAAAGAACCAAATCCGCTAATAACTGTATCAAAAGCTTCAGCTGTCATAGGAACTCCAAAGTTATCTGAGTGTTCCCATACACCTGTACTTAGGATTACTAATGCTGTCATAGTACAAATAACAACTGTATCAATAAAAGGTCCCAAAAGAGCAACCACACCCTCTCTGACTGGTTCATTGGTCGAAGCTGCACTATGGGCAATCGCCGCAGAACCAAGTCCTGCTTCATTTGAAAAACAAGCTCTTCTTACACCTTGTAGAATTGCCATCTGCATGGTTGCAACTGCACCACCGGCCATGGCACTTCCATTAAATGCACTATCAATTATAAGTACGACTAGACCTGGTAATTTATCAAGGTGATAAGTAAGAACAATTAAACATCCAATAATATATGTAACGGCCATAAAAGGAACTAATAGACTGGTTACTTTTGCAATCCTTTGAATTCCTCCAATAATTACAATAGCTGCTAAGACAGTTATAAAAATTCCAGTGACATAATTTGGAATACCAAAACTTTCATTTAAAATAACTGCTGATTGATTGGTTTGAAACATATTGGCAATACCAAAGCTTCCAATGGCAATTGCTAAAGCATAGAACTTTGCCATGGGGATAAATTTATCACCAAGGCCTTTTTCTATATAGTACATTGGACCACCTCGTACAGTCCCATCATCTTCAATCTTGCGATAAAGTATGGCCAAGGTGGATTCTGCATACTTAGTTGCCATGCCAATGATACCTGCAAGTATCATCCAGAAAATAGAGCCCGGTCCTCCAAGTTTAATAATAATAGCAACGATTCCAATATTTCCTAAACCAATTGTTGCTGATAGCGCGGTCATTAATGCTTGGAAGTGAGATATTTCTCCCGGATCAGTATCCTTGTCATATTTCCCACGAATAACTTGAATAGCATGAAAGAAAGACTTTCTTTGAATTCCACCTAAGAAGCCACCAAGAATAAGTGATAAAAAGAAACCAGATGAAATTAAGATAATAATTGTTGGTAATCCCCAAATATAAGAAACCAACTCCTCGAGTATTTTTTCTAATTGTATAAGCATATTTTCATCATGAACAAGAAATGCTCGATTGTAAAAAATCAGGTTATATATTTATTAATTATATTGTTGATTTGCATGGATTGAAGAAAACTGAGCATTTGATCATATGTGAGTATTAACACTCAATTACTCGATAAAAATTACATGAGCAATTTCGCTTTATTGCTTCGCATTATGCTTTGTGGTACTGAGCCCTTATTTAGAATTAACCCTTATTTTGCCAAGGACCCCAAAATGAAAATGAGCTTAGTATCAGCACTTATACTTTCGGCCTTTAGTGCTCTAGCACAACCTATTGCACCTCTTGATTATCAAGCCAGTCAACATTCAAAGACTGAGATTAGAAAAATGTATAATAGTCTTTATAGTGAAGAGCTAAAAGGTGAAGACTGTTTTAAGCGTGCATATATCTGGTCTTACCAATTAGTACAAAACTTTAATGCCAGACCAATAAAAGTTTTCTTTCATTACACAGATAAATTTAACTTTGAGCTAGACTCACAAGGTGTTGAGGGTGGACTTGCTCGTATGTTTAATGGAGGCAGTAAGATTGTTTGGGATTTTCATGTGGCCCCTGCCGTAGAAGATGAACAAGGTAATGTTATTGTATTTGATCCAAAAGTCTTTCCTGGAAAAGGACCGATGACACTTACTCAGTGGATTGATGGTTTAGCTGATAGAGGAGAGTTCTTTTTAAAGAAAAGAAAAGATAAACTTTATGATGATCTTGAAAGTGTTACAAATAAGCTTGAAAGAAAGAGAAAGCGTTTAAGAAAGTTGATTGAGCGTGAACTTGATACAAGCTTTGTAAGAGCTGATATTAAAGAGCTTGAAAAAGAAGAAGATGAAATTAAAGCGACAATGGATCGTCTAGGAATTATTTCCAAAAGAAAGACAAAGAAAATTACATGTTCTGAAATTACTAATATTGAAGAGTTTGATCAAAACCAATGGGGAGCATGGTGTTTTTATCAAAAGACATCTATGTATTACTTTGCTACTGGTGAATTAAGAGTTTTAAATTATGGTACCTTAGGTAATCATCAAAGAGGAAAATTAAGTACTCAAGGTGAAATTAATGCACTTATTAATGATAAGTTTAGAGGGCCGGTTAATCCTGATTATAATCCAGAGTTGTTTGAAAATGGAGCAAGTATCTATTCTCAAAGTAATTATGATGATGGGGCAAACTATCAAGCAACACAGTTCACAGATTATTATTTAGAATTAGCTTTATCAGAGGTTAAATCATCTCATCGACCAGATTTAGAGTTCTTTAAAACTTATTTAAAATTAAAGGACCCTGACTTTGAAAGAGAATTAGAAAGACAAAGAAAAGAAGAAGAAGAAAGACAAGAAGAATTAAGAAAAGAGGAAGAACGTCGCCAAAGTGAATTAGAAAGAGAAAGACGTAGAGAAGAAAGAAGACAAAGAAGAGAAAGAAGAAGAAATCGAGATTAATTTCTCAAAGCATAACCCAAAAAAGTCGAAGTATTAAAAGGGCCTAAGCGATTAGGCCTTTTTTATTCAAAGTCTCTCGCCATAACAGTCTTTCTTCCACTTAATTTTGCTTTTTCAATAGCATCATCACAATGAGAACGTAAGAAATCTGAGAGCACAGGCATAACATCTGCTGAGGTATTCATACCAGATTTAGCATTAATATAGGCCTTAAGTTTAGAGACAACGACCAGCACCTCTTGTGGTATATCATTATTTTCAACTGTCTTTTTGGGAGTAATAATTTTACGAACTGGCTCTCTTTTAGATTCTTGTGCCATTGCTTGTTCTTTAGAAGGAGCTCTTTCTTCATCAGCACCTGCACTCATATGATTTAAAACTGCATTATGAGCATCCCAACAACTAACACTACAAAATTGAGTAGGTGAGCGCTTCTTATTGCATGAACTAACAGAACAAACATAGTACTTACTATTAAATGCAATCTCATTCTTACAAACACTACACTTGCGCCAATAATTACCTTCCATAAATATCCTTAAAAAAACTTAATTCTTTGCTTTAATAATTTTATATATTAATTATAATGAATTTTAATGATCAAGATATTACTCATTATTTGCCTACTTATGCACGGCCTTTTTGCTCAAGAAATTAATTTTCCCAATGCAAAGACCTATACCCTTAATGAATTATAAACTGGAACACTAGCGTGGTGGTAATAAAAGCACATTCGCTATCACAATTTACAAGTAGCTTCAGAATCTTCTTATCTTTTTAATAAGTTATAACAAGCTTTATAGTCACCAAGCTTGCATAAAAGCTCTTGATGCAAGGCTGCCCACACTGTCACTCAAAACAATT
>CAJXHA010000153.1 GCA_913053615.1 uncultured Bacteriovoracaceae bacterium
AATGGTATTGGTGTTGCTGGAATTGCACCTAATGTAAAAGTTATGCCTTTGAGATGGTATGGAGATGAAAGAGATTGGACTTCAGCTCTTGTTCTAGAGACATATATGTACGCTGTTGATAACGGAGCCAAAATTATTAATACTTCATATAATATTGATGGATTGGTTGAAGATGAGGCCTACTTAGAAGCTATTCAGTATATTGTTAAAAATGATGTTCTTTTATTTAACTCTGCAGGTAATAGTTCAGAAAAAAATCCAGCTAGGCAAAAGATAGAAGAGATTGTGCTTGTTTGTTCTGTGAAGTCTAAGAATGAAAGAAAAGCTGATAAGAAATCTGGCTTTTCAAATTATGGAACAGGTATTGATGTTTGTGCACCAGGGGATCCTATTTTAGCTCCTGTACAAGGTCGTTATCAAGGTGAGTCTCGTTATGGAGAGTTACAAGGAACTTCAATGGCATCACCTGTAGCAGCTGCTGTAGCGGCATTAATCTGGTCACATAACCCTAACTTTACAGCATTAGAAGTAAGAAAGAGATTAGAAGATACCGCTGATAATATCGATGATCGTAATTGGTTTTGGTATAAAGGCTTACTTGGTAAAGGCCGAGTAAATGCTGAGCGTGCTCTTAAATAATATTTGAATTACACTTTAATGAATATGGGCCATCTTTATGATGGCCTTTTTTATGAAACTATTTATATTTCAATTCCTAGACCAACAAAGATTTCACCAATTGTTTTTTCATCACGCATATTGTGAACAGCTCTTAGCCCCCAAGTTATTGGCAGTTTTCTTAAAGTTAAAGTATCAAAGAAGAATTCTGTACCATATGAGTTGAGGGTGCGTTCATAATCATTAATATCAATTTTAGTATAATCAAAAAAGAGATTGGTATAAATACGTTTTACAAAGAGTAAGTCTTTATATTGCCAACGTAAATAAGCTAAAGGTAATGAGTAGTTAACAGTACTTTTAAAAAAGTGTGGAGTGTACTCATACTCATATCCTCTAGAGAATACATATTGATTTACTTCTGAACTGGGAGAGCTAATACGATAGCTGGTAAATGATTCTTTTTGTCTTTCTTCTTCTGCCGTCAATTTAAAGGCATGATTTAATTTAAAACCGTCACTAAAGTAGCTTGCTTTTTGATAAGTTAGAAAATTTGAAAATTCATCATCATTCTCACTTACAGCTTTTTGTCCTAGGATTGAATAAGTAAAACCAGCACTTGGTAGTAATTCTCTATATCTTAAATCTTTTAAGTTAGAGTAAGTAAACTGAGCACTTGTAGTAGTTAAAGTATCATCACTTGCCTCATAGGTTTTATTTCTCTCTCTTTCACTAACTTTAATTGCTCCACCTGATAGAGTAAGACTTGTATATCCTTGGAAAAGATTCTCTCTCCAATAATAAGGTAGAGTTATTGAGAGAGTTCCTTGAACTTCATTAAACTGATCATTATCCCCACTGGTATACTCAATATTTCTTTTAGCGTAATCAATATTTAAGGCATAGATTGGATAGTATTTTAAATACTCAAGACTTAGATTGGCAAAAGGTCTATCCTCTTCAGCGTCCATCCCTACGGCGATATTAGCAGCAATATCATTTAAATAATTATTAGAGTTCGCTTGTAATTGTAAACCTCGTCCCCCTATAAAGCTCCATGAGTGAAACTTAAATAGATCTTGGCTCTCCTTGTATTCAGAACTTTTTATTTTCTTACTTGTTAGTGTTTGATAATTTGCAATCGGGTAAGGCCTACTCTTGATATAATTATCTGCAAGTCCGTTTGATATATATCGATCTGTATTAGTTAGGGCATCACTGGCAAGTTTGCGGCAACTTAGCTTTTCCTTTTTTAAAGTAGTTCCTCTTGCATCGAGATCAATATAGTATCTCGTACCTTTTGCTATATGAGGATGGAAGTTAGCGTATTCAGCCTGACTACAAAGCTTTAATTGCTTAGTTTTTAGATCGATACCAATCGTTTCAACTTTTCCTTGATAGTCAGCCTCAAAGTAAAGTCCATTATCACTATAATTTAAAGCAAAAATGTTATTTCTAGTCTTAGAAACAAGGGGGATAAGTTTTTTAGATTTTAGATCCACTTGGTATAGAGTTTTAAGCCCAATCTTATCTTGTGAAATAATTGCTAGTGTATCAGCATCGATAAATTCAAACTCTGTAATAAGTAAGTTGGGAATAACTAGTCGTTTTAAAATTTTCCCTTCAAAGTCCAAAGACTCAACACTCCAGTTATTGTTTTCATCAAATCTTAAAGCGAAGATCTCATTTCTAACAGGGTGAAGCTTTGGGTGATAGTATCTCTTTTCAAAAGTAATACGATTATTAATTTTACTATAAGCAGATAAGAGATAAATATCACTATAACCTTTAAAACTATATCTTCTATCAGGTAAGGATTGGGTATAAACAAGATATCCTCTTTTAATATCAGGAATAGAAAAGAGAGGATCGATATTTAATTCCTTAATCTTTTTTTCTTCACCACTAATTTCATATAGTGCCCAAAATGAGTCTAAGTCTTTTTTAAAAACATAACTAAAGTATCCATCAACAAATGGAAATGCATGTTGACGATATTTTTTTAACTCTTTAGGAGAGGTCTTCTTATCTTTGGTTTTAAGTCCCTTTAAAGTTGATTGAAAGAAATCTTCAAACTTTACTTTAGTTTCTTTTTTAAATGCTGAATAAAACTTATATGGTTGAGGAAAATAATTCGCAGATCTCGTAGTTATTTTTCGCCAAATATCTTCTCCATACTTTTGATAAGCGTTGGCAACTGTAAAGTAACCATAAACATAATGATTAGGTAGGGGGATTTCAAAGTCATTGATTAAGTAATTATCATAAGTAGGAAAGTAATCAGCATCTACTAGGGCCCTAAGGCGTGCACTAAATCGTGGTGATCTACCTCGTCCAGCATCTGAGTACTTAGTCTCTGTCCAAACTGCATCTCCTTCAAAGAACCAGGCATCAGCAGTTAGTACCGTTCCAACAGTACGTCCAAGTTCACCAAAGATATAATATAATGATTTATTATAGCCTTGAAACATATGATCAAATTGTATGACGTGGCGATACTCGTGAACGGCCAGAGCTTGATACCACTCAAGTCCACCTATAAAAGGTACAATATTCGCTGATGAAAACCACTCACTTCTTCTTGGCATTAGTGTTACAAAGCCATTTGGCTCTGACATTTCTGCTCTTAGGATAAGTGGGAACTTTTCAAACTTATCTAGTTTATAAGTGACTCCCACAACTTTTTGGTAATGATCAATTAAATGAGCAATATACTGTGCCTTCTCTTCTAAGAAGTCAGGGTAGTAAATCTTTACATAATTATTCTCTAACTCTCTCCATTCTAAGTCAGAACTACTTTGCATGGTGTTAAGCTGAGCGTATAGATTTGTTACGCATAGAATGATTATAAATAAGACTCTTTTCATCAATTTTCCATTTTTTTTGTAGGTTGAATATTCATCTATTTTAGAAGAAAATCACCACTATAAAAGGAAAAAATATGCAAAAGAAAATTCTTGTTACTGGTGGCGCTGGCTATATAGGATCTCATGTAGTGAAGGCATTGGGAGAAGAAGGTTATGACATTATCACCTATGATAACTTATCAACTGGCTTTAAAGAGGCAGTTTTATTTGGTGAATTAGTTATTGGTGACCTTGCTGATCATGACAAGTTAGAGTCTGTTTTTAAAAATAATAAAATTGATGCCATTATGCACTTTGCTGGATCAATTGTCGTTCCGGAAAGTGTGGAAAACCCTCTAAAATATTATCAAAATAATACAGTGAATTCCTGCCATCTTATCGACTTTGCAATTAAGTACCATGTGAATAAATTTGTTTTTTCTTCTACTGCTGCAGTCTATGGGATTCCTGAAACAAATATGGTGAATGAAGAGTCTCCTAAGCACCCAATTAATCCTTACGGGCAATCAAAACTTATGACAGAGCACATGTTAAAAGACAGCTCATTTGCTCATAAAGATTTCAATTACGTAGCATTGAGATACTTTAATGTGAGTGGAGCAGATCTAGAAGGTAAAATTGGACAGGCCTTTCCTGGGGCAACTCATTTAATTAAAGTTAATTGTGAAGCGGCGAGTGGGAAGCGTGAAAAAACTTTTATCTTTGGTACTGACTTTAATACTCCTGACGGAACTGGTGTGAGAGATTATATTCATGTTGTAGACCTTGCAAATGCTCACTTAGAGGCACTTAAATTTATGGAGAAAAATAATGACAGCCGTATCTTTAATTGTGGTTATGGAAAGGGGTTCTCTGTAAGGGAAGTCGTGAGTGCTGTAAAAGAAGTTTCTGGGGTTGATTATCAAGTTGAAGAAACTGAGAGAAGAGCAGGGGATCCTCCAATGCTAATCGCTGATTCAACATTAATGCAAAAAGAAACTAATTGGGCTCCTAAGTATAATGACTTACATAAAATCATTAAAACGGCATTTGATTGGGAAAGAAGTGATACTTTAAAAAATTGGAAAAAATCGTAGTAAAGCGTGTTATAATTAATTATGGGAAAAGTAAGTAAGAAAGCAATCGTAGTACATTCTGGAGGCATGGATTCCAGTATTTGTTTATTATTGGCCATTGAAAAATACGGAACAAAAGATGTTCTTTCAATGAGCTTTACCTATGGGCAAAGGCATACACAAGAGTTAAAAAAGGCTGCCAAGATCTCTAAGGATATTGGAGTTGACCATATTGAAGTTAATCTTGATTGTCTTCAGCAAATTACTGAAAGCTCACTCTTAGATAAAAAATTAGAGATGAAAATTGAAAAAGGCAAAACCCCAAATACTATGGTTGTTGGACGTAATGGATTAATGGTTCGTGTCGCTGGTATTCATGCAGAGAATGTAGGTGCAGAATGTGTCTATGTTGGTGTCATGGAGATGGAAGAAGCGAATTCCGGTTATCGTGATTGTTCTCGCAAGTATATGGATATTATCCAGGCAGGTTTAAGACTTGATGTTGATAATCCTGAATTTGAAGTGAAAACACCATTAGTTTATATGAACAAAAAACAATCCATGGAAGTTGCATACCAGATGGGAAAACTCGAGTACTTATTAGAAAATACGATTAGTTGTTACGAGGGAGTACCTGAGTTTGGTTGTGGGAAATGTCCTGCTTGTGAACTAAGAAACAGTGGGATACAGGACTTTTTACTCGAAAATCCAGATATTATATTTTCATATAAAAACAAATTTCGTTTGCCAGAAAAATAAGCAGTAATTAAAAATACTCCTTAATTTCCTAAAGGTATTCTCCGATAAAGTATTGTATTTAGGGAGAATATGAAACGGATTTCATACTTATTAATAGCATTTATTTTATTCTTTGAAACAACTTATGTTGCCTTTGCTGAAGAGGCGAGCGTTCGTTATTCATCAAATATATCTGAAAGTTTAAACTCAGTGTCTCGTGGTGCAAGCCGTTTATCAGGTGCTTTCAAAAAAACAACTCAATTAGGTCCTTGTGAAATTAATTTCGTTCGTTTAGTTAATGGAAAACTTCCTGAAGCTGTTTTTACTAATTCATCTACAAATCTTTGGAGTAAAAACTTTAAAGAAAGACTTCTACTCGATGAACTAATGGATATTCCGGAATTTAAAAACCCTGCAACAAGAATGAAATATTTCGAGGGTTATACAAAATTGATCTATAAAGATGAAGTCTATGTAGAGAATGTTTCTAAGTTAGTGAATCAAATGTATCGCGAAGGCCTAATTAAGTTTGATGATCTTAAGGCATTATTTATTAATAGAAAGTATCCTTATGCTAAATTTACTTTTTCTTATTCAAATCAATCTCTAATTTCTTCGTTGGAGTTTGATCCACAAAAATTATCTCTAATTGATGATCTAATAAAACAAAGTGATATCGGACAAAATGCAGCTGCAGAATATGCTCAGATTTTTAAACGTTCCAACTTAAGTGCAGAGCAACTACAATTAGCAGTTGATAGTGGGTTAGTTCTTAAACAAAGTCGTAAGGATATTGAGTTAACGAGAAGTTATTTTGAATTTCTTGAAAAGTTTAAGAAAAATGCTATCGGTAAAGCAAAAGTAAACTCTGCTCTGAAAAATATTGATAAGATCTATGATCCTGATAATTTAAAGTGGTATGACATATCTAAACTGTGGAAGCCACATAAGCAATTCCTTAGTGATGCCCCTGAAAACTTAAATCGTATTGAAGCAGTGAAAAACCTTCTTTCAGGAAGAAACTTACCTTCAGATATTAAAAGACAGTATCGCAAGTATCTAACAGAGTCGCGCTTAAGTCAGGAAAACATAGAGTTTCTAGCTAAGCAAAACCCTATTTTTTTAACAGATGATCAAAGTATACGTCGCTTTAAAGAGTATATGATCTATTTAGATTATATTCCTGAATACCGCATGCAAAAAGCACTTAAGAGCTTTAATAAGGCCATCAATCCTAAGGAAACTAATGTCAGAGTATTTGGAAAAGATTTTAATTTAAATGAGTCCTTATACATGTTTCCAGACTTTATTCTTCCGCCTCATATTCAGTTTTTAAAGCAAACTAAGAAAGTCGCAAATGTAGAAAAGAGAAAGCTATCTACTATTATACAAGATATGAAACAACAGCAGCGTAAAGAACTCTCAGATGAGTTATATGAATTAGTACTTGCAAAGCAACAAGGCTTACCAATAGATGAGGTAAGATACGCTCAAGTTAAAAAACAAATTAATGATACAGAATTGCCTGAAGAATTAATGAAAAGAGCAAGAGAGCAAGCTCGTGGAGAGGCGAATGTTTTCTCTCGCTTATTAAATGGCTGTAATAGCGGTGGTTCTGTTCGCATGCAATCTGCTGCCAAAAAGTTTAAACGCTTTAAATTAGCTCTTGCCGTAGGTGGAACCCCATTCTTTTATTTAACAAAGAACTGGGACAAAAAAGATGAAGATCCTTTTTTCTGGGAGAAACTAGGACAGGAAATGGCCATTGGACTCTTTTTTACAATGGTTGGAAATAAAATTGTAACAGGTACAAACAAAGGCTTTTGGGGGAAATACCTAGAAGGTTACCTTAAGTTTGGTGCACTCGATCTCTTAAGTGCTGGTTCTTACGATGCTCTTTTTGGGGCGAATAGTTATGTTCGCTACTTTCAATCTCTATATAATGGTGGGGAAGTAAAACCGAGTGAGGTTGAAAAAGAATTTGAGCGCTTAAAGAATTCAGAGACTTTTGATGAGGACTTCCAAGCACTTATGACGTTTATGGAGCAAAAGTCTGAGGCCGCTAATACAAAGAACTTATTAGACAAGTACTTTAATCTATCTACTTATAGCTCTTTAGATGAAGATTTTAAGATTACTCAAGAAGATCTTGAATCAGAAGAAGCTCGAGAAGTAATGATGGAGTTACTTGCAGAAAAAATCTATCTTATGAATATGGGGGACTGGGAAATATTCCAAACAGGTAATAAAGGAATGGATCGTTGGTCTTTCTATCGTACTCGTAATCTACTCTTTGATATGAAGGGTATGGCAGTTAATCTAGCAATCTTTGAGATTATGTGTCGTATGCCCGCTGGTGCAAAGGGTATTCCTCATTGGGGCTTAATTCTTGGCCTTACCATTGGTGATTGGATGTTGTCTGGTAAGTTTACCTACAAAATTCGAAGAGAAGCTATTAATCAATAATTTGTTAATAGTATGTTAAGACAACCTTTCTAAGTAAAATTTACAGGCCTTAGTAAGTTTTTAACAATTTCTTACAGGATGCGATATACTCATATTCGAGGTGACTATGCAACGAATTGCTATGCATTTTTTATCTTTTTTGTATTTTTCATCAAAGATTACTCTTTTAATTTGGTTTACGAACGCACTACTTGGATCAATATTCAATTAGTTAAGTATGCCTATTCTGTAAATTTTTTATTGTTTTAAATCAATCCTTCTATTAAGGATCTTTTTCCCTTAAGGTTTCTTCACAAACTAACAAGGGGAAAAGGATGAAGCTTTTAGCTATTACTTTAACACTTACAAGTATGACTGCATTCGGGGGAGAATTTGGGATTACAAATAATGTTGAAACGAAGGATGTACCTAACGTTGATAACTTTTATAATGTAAGAACTGAATCAGAATTCTACACT
>CAJXHA010000154.1 GCA_913053615.1 uncultured Bacteriovoracaceae bacterium
TTATCTTTACATTTATCGTTGAAAGAAAACAGGATATATTAGTAGATTCTAATTTATTTATCATGGCCGCAGTACTGATTCACCTAGGTGCAATTATTCCAGACTTAATACTTGGGGGTGTTTCTTATTATACTTATCCAAATACTAAGAAAGATAGTCTTCTAAACTAATCTTGGTATCCACTTCTTTAGTTTTTCTTCCATCTAAATACTCAATACACCAAATCTCTAGAGAGAGTAATGTGAAAATTCTATAGCCATGATGTTTTAGCTCTAAGAGTTCATAGTCTTTAACTTTTTGATGCATAAATTCATCAAACATATCATCTATAGTTTTAGCATTATACCAACCACGTTTTTTAAGCCTAAGCTTTAATTTTTCAAGTAATTCAGTTCTTGGTCTTAATATATTATACCAAGGTACATCGAAGCTTCGATTATAGATTTCTTCTTGCTTTAAATAACGTGACAGAGCTTTTTTATGAAATCTTCTATTAACTGAATGAGAGTTCGTTAGTCGATGTAAAGTTGTTCCCCCATTAACCCATCTTTTAGGTAATTCCGTAATAAATTGCATGAATTCTCTATTAATGGTGGGTAAGTATAACTCCATCCCAAAATGATTCATTGAACGATGGGTATGATAAGATTGGTAAGTGTAAAAGCCATTAAATAGCTTTGCTTCAATTAGCATTTCAGAAAAATTCTCTTTAGTAAATTCTAATTCTTTAATACTTCTCGCCGGTTCAATATGATCAAAGAAGGAATCTACTAGTAAGTCTCTTTGAAATGCATCGGAAAAATGTCTATAGGTACAAAGTCTTCTTAAAAAATTATCATAAGGCCTATCAGTTGCAAATAATTCACTTACATGCTCAAGCTCCCAAAACCTTTCCCAATCAAAAGTATGGCGAAGACCTTTTGCGAATTGATAGAAGAGCTTTCTTATTGCTGTTGGTAGATTTTTAACATATGAATGATATTCTGCGACTGGGAAGTATTCTCCCCAAAGAGTATCACCACCATCTCCGGCCATCATATTATCAACATGCTTTTTAGCTTCCATTGCACATAAATGAACAGGCAGGCTTGATCCCACTACCGGCTCTTCATTCGCAGTGATCAAACCAACAATATAATCCATATCATCTGGAGTAAAAGGAACTGGATGATGAACTCCCTTGAATTTCTTAGAAATATTCTCTGCAAAGCTACCTTCATCAAAGGCCCATCCAGGAAAAGTTGCGGTAAACGAATGCATTGGCTTACCAAAAACTTTCGTCCCTTGAATAAGCGTAAAAGAGGTATCATGGCCTCCACTTAATAATGTTCCTAGCTCATTAGAAGGATTTTGACCCAGAAAATTTTCAATACCATCTTGATATATTTTCTCATAGCGATCTAGGTGTTTTTCTAAGTTATCAAATGGTTTTCTATTAAATGTAAACTCTTCACTCCAATGGTCATCTAAGCTTAAAGAATTATCAAAATGTAGCATAAAGGTAGGAAGAAGCTTATTAATCCCTTTTACCAGTGTCTTTTCAGTAGGGTTCCAACCATTTGAAAGATATGTTCGTAATACACCTTTATCTATTTCCCGTTTATCCCCAATAACATCATTAATAGTTTCGAATTTAGAGCTAAACAGAAAATAATCAGCATCTTCATAGTAATATATTCCAAAAGCTAGGTATCTATTTTGATAAATTGAAACTTTATTATCTTTGATGATTATAACTTGAAAATGACCGTCAATTTTCTTTATAAAAGAATCTTGATACTTCTCATAGAGATCAGCAATCAACTGAGTTTGATTTGTAATACTTTTTAAATCAACGTCTTTGTCATAGCATTTAAATACTTTACCTAGTAATAAATAGCTAGTCCCCCCTCTTTCTAATAAGGATTCATTTGCAAAAACGTGTACTTTTTCATTTGATAATATCTGTGGATACTTATTTTTAAGATCTATATCCTTAGCATCTTGTGATTTTTTTAAGTATCCAAACATATTTAGTCCTTAACATTCTTTAAAACAACTTCATATGTATCAGCAGATAAATCAGATTTCATAAGCTGGTCTAAGCAGTTATTTAGATGTTTTTTTCTTGTCTCATCTAAACGCTTTTTATGATTCATAAACTTTGCTAATCTTGCTGCAATTTGCGGATTAAATGCATCTATTTCAGCAATTTTCCTTGCCATAAATTTATACCCTTCACCACTAGCCTGATTAAATACAATAACATTATTTGCAAATGCACCAACTAAGCTTCTGAGTAAATTTGGGTTCTTTGCATCGTAGACACTATTACTCTCTAGTTTTTCTAAGTCTGCAATCGTAACAGAACCTACACCTGCTTGTAAGGCAATCCATTTTTGCATGATTAAAGTTTCATGCTTCCATTTTTGGTAAAAGCTTTCTAAAGAAGCTTCTTTAGTAGAAATATTATTTTTAACAATAACACTAAGTGCACTAATTTCATCAGTCATATTATTAGCATTTTCAAAGTGTGAGATTGCTAATTGATGATTTGAGTTTAATTGAGCGAGGAAGGCCAAAGCTGTATTTTTTAATTGACGCTCACCCATGGATTTTGCATCAAGCTTAAATTCAGTTTGATTAATATTATTATAAACATTTTTAAATGTATCTTCACAACCTTTAGCAATATATAATTTCAATGCCTTTAGGGCCTCATGAGTTGCTTCAATTTTATATATTGGAAATTCTTCGTTAATCTCTGACTCAGTTGGAAGACTGAAAACATAAGATTTAAAAGCATTATCTAAACTCGTATCTGAAAGCACAGAGTTGAGAGCATTTATAAGACTATCAGAGAAGTTATAATCTGAATTATTTTCAAAAGCATTTATATAATTAAAGATTTCTTGCTTATAAAGACTCTGGCTAGCATCATACTTATTAAATTCATCCGTTTCATACTTTAATATATGAAGCAATTCTTTTTCATCATACTGATAATGAACCTTAATTGGTGCTGTAAAATTTCTATTTAGTGAAATAACAGCATCTGCCTTAGCATCAATCACAAGCTTTGTAGTTTCCTCTTTAATTTCGTGCCTTTTCTCATAAATTAATTTTCCATCTATATCTATCAATGCGATATCAAATGGAAAATGCAGAGCCACTCTTTTTTCATTTACATAGGCAAATTGCTCAATCGTTAGCTCTAATTTATCATCAATTCTTTCTGATTTTACTTTTACTTCTGGTGTCCCATTTTGATCATACCAAAGTTTAAATTGGGTTAAATCGATAGAACTTGCATCACTCATTGCTTGAACAAAGTCTTGAGTTGTAACTGCTTGACCATCATGACGTTCAAAGTATAAATCCATACCTTTTCTAAAGTTTTCTTTACCTAAAAGTGTATGAATCATTCTAATAACTTCTGCACCTTTCTCATAAACTGTTGCGGTATAGAAATTATTAATTTCAATATATGATTTTGGTTGGATTGGATGACTAAGAGGTCCAGCATCTTCTTTAAACTGATGACGCCTAAGAGTTAAAACATCTTCAATTCTCTTTACTGGTCTTGATAACATATCTGAAGAGAACTCTTGATCACGAAAAACAGTCAGCCCCTCTTTTAAAGTTAATTGGAACCAATCACGACAAGTAACTCTATTTCCAGTCCAATTGTGAAAATACTCATGACCTATAACGGCTTCGATACCTTGAAAGTCACTATCTGTAGCCGTTTCTTTCTTAGCTAAAACATATGCGGAATTAAAAATATTTAATCCCTTATTTTCCATCGCTCCCATATTAAAGGAATCAACGGCGACGATCATATAAAGTGATAAATCATATTCCAGACCAAAAACTTCTTCGTCCCACTTCATTGAATTTTTTAAACTCTCCATAGCATGAGTACACTTATCTGTATTGCCTGGATCTACGTAAATTTCTAAATCAACATTCTTACCTGAACATGTAGTAAATGTATCTCTTACCACATCTAAATTTCCTGCAACGAGTGCAAATAAATAACATGGTTTTGGATGTGGATCTTTCCATACAACTGTATGACGATCTCCCTCATCTTTTTCTGAAATTTTATTTCCATTTGCGAGGATATATGGAAAATCTTTTTTATTGGCACTAATACTAGTTGTAAAAGGGGCCATTACATCTGGACGATCTAAGTAATAGGTAATTTTTCTAAAACCCTCAGCTTCATTTTGAGTACAAAGAATATTCCCACTCTTATAGAGACCCTCTCCAGTTAAGTTCTTAGAAGGTGCAATTTCAACGAGAGTAGATAGAGTGAATTCGTCATCAGGTAAATCACTTATAATCAAATGGGTATCTGTAACCTGTATACTATTTTCCCCAAGCGTATCACCATTAAGAGTTACTTTTAATAAGTTTAAATTTTCACCATTAAGCTTTAAGGCCTTCTCATGCTTTCCATTTTTTTTCATTTTAAGAACACTTAGAACTTGTGTCTTATCCATATCTATATCAAAGTTAAGAAAAGTATCTGTAATTAAATACTCTGGTTTTTGATAATCACTTAATTTAATTTCTGATTTATTGGCCACAATTGATCCTTATTCTATTTAAATTTGAATCAATTTTAACAATCTAGATGACTTTTGTTAAATGTATTTTAGTGATATTGATAGACATTAATATATAGTGGAGTCCATTTATCAACCACTGGACCATATAAGAACGCCAATAATGAAAAGTTAGTCCATAAAAAGAAAGGCAACCAAGCTTTTTCCTCTTTTGCACGTGCATATTTAAAGAATTGCCACACAACCATAATTGCAAAGGGTATTACCACTAAGAAATAAAAGAAGTGAAAATGAACAAAGTATGGTGAAAAGATTGCTAATAATGCATATGCAAAAACATAGAAAGAAATATGATAAATTGTTCGCTCTTTACCTAATTTAACGGGAAGAATTGGAAATTCCCCTCTTGCATAATCATCTCTATAACGAATAGCTAAGGTCCAAAAATGTGGCATTTGCCATAAGAACATTACAAGAAATAAATAAATAGACTCTGGTGCAAGTATATTATTATTAACAGCACTAAAACCTAAAACACCAGGTAAAGCACCTGGAACTGCACCTGGTACCGCAGCAAAAACCCACTTAGGCTTCCAATGAAGGGTATAAAGTCCATTATATAAAAAGATAATTACCAAGCCTATATAAGAAGTAATAGGATTCACGAAGTAGAGAATTACTGAACCTGCCAGCATATTGAAAATCGCAATGCTAAGAGCTTGAGTGCGAGTTAATTTCCCTGCAGGAATTGGCCTAGAATTTGTTCTTTCCATCTTCTTATCTCGTTCAATTTCTTGCACTTGATTTAGTGCTAGTGAACCAGAAGAAATTAAAAATGTTCCAAGAATCATTGAAAGGAAATGACCAAAAGAAAAAGAGTCTTCGACTGTAAGGCCGATGCCATATCCGGCAACGGCACTTATGACTACGAAGACTACAATTCCAAATTTAAATAGACTCTTTAAAGTCTTAACCATAGAAATAAACTACTTATCTTGTAAATAAATCAAGAGCTGAGAAGCCAATAAATAAAGCTAAAAACCCTAAAGTAGAAAAGATAATCGCTCTATTTTGGTTTCCATCATACTTAAGGTGCATAAACCATAAGAATACAGTTAATGCCTTACAAGTAGCAATGAACATAGCTAGTGTTAAGTTAAACTGTCCAAGATCAACATACTTAGCAGTGTAAACAGTAATAACTGTAAGAACAATAAGAGTTCCTAGAGTCATCGCATTTGTTTTTACAGGTACAATATGTGCCATTTTATAATCCTTAAATTAAATACATTAATGGGAATAAGTAAATCCAGATAATATCAACAATGTGCCAATATAACCCAACACCTTCAACAGCTGTATAATACTTAGGACTGAATTCATCATTCTTTAATCTTTTCATTAACCAGAACATTAAACCAACACCAACTAAGATGTGAAAGCCGTGTAGACCAGTCATTAAGAAATAAAATAATAAGAAAAGTCTTGTCCCTTCATTTTGAACAGCACTTGGGTCCCAAATATCTAAACCTGGAAAAAGTCCATGATGAATTTTTCCTGAATACTCAAAGTACTTAACTACCATAAAGGCAAAAGCACAAAGAGTTGTGATCATAACTAGGTTTAAAGCTTTCTTATTTTCACCCTTCATCGTTTCAGTTACAGCTTGCGCCATTGTGAAAGATGAGAATAAAAGAACAAGCGTGTTAAGTGCACCTAACTTCCAAGAAAGTAAAGATCCACCTTCAACCCAAGCTTCTGGGTATTTCATTCTGTAAATAAAGTATCCTACAAAAAGACCACCAAACATCATGATCTCAGTTGCCATGAATAGCCAAACACCTTGTTTACCAGATTCATGCTCCTGTTCCATAGAATCAAAATGATGAGAGTGAGCTACTCTCCTATCAACTTTAGCGGTACTCATATGGTCTCCCTGTTACTGTTGGTACTGTATCAAAATTTTCATGTGGTGGAGGTGAAGGCACTGTCCACTCAAGAGTTGTTCCATTCCAAGGATTCATAGGAGCTTTTTCACCACTCTTAGCTGCTTTATAAAGAGCATAGAATGCAATAAAAATACCTAGAGTTAAAATCCATGAACCAATTGTTGAGGTCATGTGATATGCAGAATAGATACCATCATAAGTATGATATCTTCTTGGCATCCCAAGAGAACCCATTACAAATTGAGGAAGGAAAGTTACATTAAATCCTACAAATACAAGTAGTGCACTAATACGTCCTAAAACTTCATCATACATTTTACCTGTAATTTTTGGCCACCAGTAGAATAGACCACCAATCATACCAACAATTGCACCACCAAGCATTACATAGTGAAAGTGTGCAACAACAAAGTAAGTATCATGAAGGTGAACATCAACTGCATAAGCAGCAAGGAATAATCCAGTTAATCCACCGATTGTAAATAATGATAAAAAGCTTAATGCATAAAGCATAGGAGTCGCAAAACTTACACGCCCTTTATACATTGTCGCTGTCCAGTTAAATAATTTAATTGCAGTCGGAACCCCTACTAACATCGTTAATACTGAGAATACTGTAGCCGCTACTGGTGATTGACCAGAAACAAACATATGGTGTCCCCATACTAAGAATGAAATAGCTGAGATACCAAGACTTGAGAATGCAATTGCCTTATATCCAAAAATTGTTTTTTGAGAAAATGTACTAATAATTTCAGAGATAATTCCCATTGGTGGAATAATCATAATATAAACAGCCGGGTGAGAATAAAACCAGAAAAAGTGTTGAAATAATACTGGATCCCCACCAAGGTTTGGATCAAAGATACCAACGCCAAAAACTCTCTCAGCAGTTAATAATAATAATGTAATCCCTAATACTGGAGTTGCAATAACCTGAATGATCGCTGTTGCGTATAATGACCAAACAAAAAGTGGTAAACGCATCATTGTCATACCCTTAGCTCTAAGCTTGTGGATAGTAACAATAAAGTTAAGCCCAGTTAAAATGGAAGAAAATCCCATGATAAATGCACCTAATACAACCATACTGACTGCACCAGCAGACTTTGCTGAATAAGGTGTATAGAAAGTCCAACCAGTATCAACCCCTCCAAAGAAAAGAGAAAGGATCGCTACTGCCGCACCAAAGATCAAACAATACCAAGATAATAAGTTAATCTTAGGGAAAGCAACATCTTTTGCACCAATCATAATTGGAAGTAAGAAGTTTCCTAAAAGAGCTGGGATACCAGGAACAACAACCATAAAGACCATGATTGAACCATGAAAAGTCATTGCTTTATTATAAGTATCTCCATCCATAAATAATGGCTCTGGTGTCATCAATTCTAAACGCATTAGAATTGCAAAAAGACCACCGATTAAAAAGAATCCAATAATCGAGTAAATATACATTACCGAAATTCTCTTGTGATCTATAGTTGTTAACCAAGACCATATACCTGATGATTCATTAAGATAATCTTTCCCACTAGAGTGAGAAGAGTGATTATCTACTACCGTTGTATCAGCCACGTAAGCCTCCTAAGTTTATATTTTTTATTTTTGTGTTTTTAAAAATTCTACTAAATAACCAAGTTGTTTCTCATCAAACTGACCAGCAAATGAGTTCATTTTTTGTTCAGT
>CAJXHA010000155.1 GCA_913053615.1 uncultured Bacteriovoracaceae bacterium
TAGTGAACAGGTATTTTCTTATTATCTTGAAAATGGAACTATTTAAAATATCGATTAAGAATATGGCAAGCGCTTGTCACATCTTCTCTATTTAAACCAGGGAAAGTCACAAGTCCTAAGTGAAAAGCATATAAAGCTTTTAATTCAGCCTCGTCCATATTAGGAAAGAACATACGTCGCTTCTTATGCCCTTCATTTTCATACTTTCGAATTAGCTCTCCAATTTCATTTTCTTTAGAACGATATAAAAAATAAAAAGGTACTAGGTAGGGATAGTTCTTAAAAAGCTCACGAGTTTTTAATAAACCATTTTCTATTTGTCCTTCTTCCCAGTAGCGCATTCTCTCTTCAACGACACCACTTAATTCCTGACCAAAAAGTAAGGTAGCTTCTTTAAGAATATTGATTTTTGATTTTCCAAAATAATAATAAATTAATGATCGTGAAATTTTCGATCGTCTTGCAAGGAGAGTATAGGTCCACTTTAAGTGACCTAGCTGAATCTCTAGTTCAACTGCTGCGTTTAAGACAGCTTTATAAACTTCTTCTTTGGATGATTCTTTTGCCATAGCTAATTATTATCTTTTTTTTCTCTTTGTAGAAGGCTAATTGTCCCTTAAAATACTAACATATTTAATTCATTAAGGAGAAATGGTGAAAGTACTTGTCTTTTTTAGTTTGCTAATTGGTCTCAATGCACATGCTCTTGATCTAGATAAATACAAAGAAAAATTAAGATCACATATGCAGAATATGTTAGGAACAGATACAACTAATAAGCTCTTAGGTAAAAAAGAAGCTGCACCAGAGTACAGTTTAAAAATGCCAAAGATTCCTGAGTTCGAAAAAAGTGCAACTGATATGGAATCATTAAATAAAAATCTTCCTATTTATTTTCAAGGTTCAAAGTTTAATGACTTAAGCACAGCTGAAAAAAGACCGTATCGATTGTCTTTTATTAAGGAATTATACAGTGTAACGACTCAGGCACAGGCCAAGGAAGAAGATATCATTAATTCTCTTAATGCTCTTGAACAAGGTGGAGATAGAGAGGGTGTTTACCGTGGAATCGTATTGGGGCGAGTTTATGGATCGATGGAATCTTTTGTACAGGCTCCAAGTGATAAGCTTATAGGCTTTGTTAATGAATATGCAGCGATGTTTCTGAATAAGGGGTATAATAATGATTCAATGAAAAAGTTAAGTCTTTACTCTTTAAAAAGAATTGTAACAGAGCAAACTTTGGAGTTATTAGATGTACTGGCTCCTGAGAAGGAAGATATATATAATTGGTATGGAATCTTCTCTGCATTTATGGCGAGAAAACATCCAAATGTTTTAACTAATAACGTTCGTTCAAAAACAAATGATCTTTGGCACTATGAGTGGGCTAAGAATGTTCCATTTCAACAGATTAAATCTGAAGTGATTATAAAGATTCATAAAGTTATGAATAGCTTGGATGAACCAGTCGCTAAATAATTACTTATAAAAAGCATTATTAATATCGAGAAGTGAGAAGAATAAGCGCTCTACGCCTAATGCAATTCCGGCGCTACTAGGGAGACCTCGCGATAAGGAGTCATAGAGAACATTGGGCTCATTTAGTGAGTATCCGTATATTTCTTTTTTCTGATTAGCCTGAAAATTAAATCTCTTTTTCTGTTCTGCTAAATTTGTTAATTCATTAAAACAATTACAAAGTTCAATACCATGCAGATATACTTCAAACCTTTCACAAACTCTTGGATCACTTTCTTTTAAAGTTGATAAAGCAGCTAATGGAGCTGGAAATTCTTTTACTAATAAGTACGGAAAGTTTTTAAAGTGTGGTTCAATTAAATTTAAAAATAATAAGAAAAAAGAGTCTTCATATATTAGTGAAGACTCTGGCACTGGAACTTGCTTAAAGTCGAGACGAAGTTTTTGTTCAAGTTCTTTTGGCTCATTAAAATCAAGGATATCAAAGTCACAGTATTCAAAAAATAAGTCTTGTACCGTAACACTCTTAGCTTCAAAGTTTTTAAATTCCTTTTTCAAAGGCAATTGTTTTTGTGAGATATCTTGAATACAGAAATGAATAAGTGCCTCTACATCTTGCATAACTTGGGTGTAGTGTGCATTTTTGCGATACCATTCAAGCATAATAAACTGTTTACGATGAATTTCGGAATCAGGTTCATCTCTAAATACATATGACATGGTAAAAATCTTATCTAAATTTTCCTCAGTCATTGAGAGGAGTTCTTTCATATGAAATTCTGGTGAAGTATGTAGGTATAGTTCAAGATCTTTTTGACGGTACTTAGATTTAACTTGAAAGGGATGAATATGTGTCTCCATACCAGGGTTTTCAACCATCGGAGGAGTTAGAACATCTATAAATCCTTCTTGAATAAAGAAGTTTCTAATGGCCTGTATAAGCTGAAATTGATAATTTAAGCGCATGAAATTCACCGAATATCTTTCTAAATTACAAAAAATTTCTACCACTCTTGATAAGAATGTGACAAATGCTGGTGTTCAGGGAGCGGTAGTCTTCTTATTTGTTAGAGACTATTTGCTTTTAATTCAACGCTCAGAGCAAATGAATTCTCATAAAGGACAACTTGCCTTTATAGGCGGTCACGTGGATGCAGGTGATACTGATGTTATGGCCACAGCAAAGCGTGAATTCACTGAAGAAACCCATCGAAAAACAGATGATATACAATTCTTGGGACGTTTACCTGCTGTAAAAACAATGCGTTCAAAAGATATCGTTCCTATTTTGGCCTATCTAGATACAGAACCCACCACATTTATTGATGAGATTAAATCAAATGGAGAATGGGACGAGGCAATATTGGTAAATTACCAATATCTAATGGATCAGGACTTTTGGACACATGGCAAAGCCTATTCAAAACGAGATGATTACTCTATATTATTTCGAACATTATCAGTTAATAAAATCATTACAAGTGCTCACAACCAGAGAGACTTTTACGTTTTATGGGGAGCAACTGCTAGAATGATTTGGAACTTTCATCATAAATTTTGGAGTAAGTTATGATTATACTAAATATATTACCTCTATTTATTGCGATATCTATTATTGTATATTTTTTCTTTTTCTCAAAAGCCTCTTCTAAGCAAATTGTATTTTATAAAGAAGAAAAACCAAAAGCGATAGCGAAAACAAAAGAGGAATCTCAAGAGCAAATTGAGACTAAGCCAAGAGCAGAAGTCGAAAAAAAAGAAGAAAAGCCAAAAGTTTCTTTTGCTCAAAGACTTCAAAAAGGACTCTCAAAAACTAGAAGTGATATTTGGAAAAGAGTTGGAAATTTAATCGGTTCTAATAAGCTCGATGACAGTGTTGTCGAAGAGATTGAAGAGATTCTTTATGCCTCAGATATGAGTCCTGCAATGGTTAGTGAACTTATTGATGAACTTCAAGAAAAATCAGGTGAAGAGGGTTTTAATTATTTAAAAACCATTAAAGAGTTTATGCTAACAAAAATGCAAGATACTCAAAGTAAAGTGAATACAGAATTATATGATTTTTCTAAAAAAGGTGACGGACTTAAAGTCATTATGATTGTTGGGGTTAATGGTGCTGGTAAAACGACAACGATTGGAAAACTTGCAACGAAGTTAAAAGCTCAAGGAGCAAATGTTGTTGTTGGTGCTTGTGATACTTTTAGAGCAGCAGCTGTTGAACAGTTAGAAGTTTGGTGTAAAAGAGCTGGAGTAGAAATGATTAGAGCTGCTGAAGGTGCAAATCCAAGTGGTGTTGCTTATGAAACAGTTGAAAAGGCAGTTGCTATGAATGCAGATTATTGTTTAATTGATACTGCAGGGCGACTTCATACGGCATCAAATTTAATGGACGAATTGGCCAAAACTAAGAAAGTTATGAGTAAGGTTATGCCTGATGCACCTCATGAAGTATTATTAGTGGTTGATGCTATTACTGGTCAAAACGCTTTGCGCCAAGCGCAAGAATTTCATAAAGCATTGAATTTAACGGGCTTAATTTTTACGAAATGTGATGGTTCTGCAAAAGCTGGTAGTGCTGTTAGTATTGTAAAAGATTTAAGTGTACCGATCGCTTATATTGGTGTCGGGGAAACTGTTGAAGACCTAGATATATTCGATCTTAATAGCTATCTTGATGCATTGCTAGGAATGAGTGAATTAGCTGAATAAAATTGACTTGTTTACCCCTTTTCATTAATCTGAAAGTATGACCGTTAACAATAAAGGTTTAGAATTTAATATATTGGGATCTCAGGTTCGCTTGAGTGCCCAACAGAGTGAAGATGCAAAAGCGAAACTTGCTATTGATTTAGTGCAATCAGAAGTTGAAAAACTTAGGCATCAAAACTCTCGACTTAAAGATACAGATATAGCTGTGCTCGTTGCATTGAAAATGGCCACTGAGAAAATTGAAGTGGAACAAGATTTTAAAGAGAGTGTAAGTTCTCTAAAGTCTGGAATTAATGAGGCACTAGAGTTTATTGAAGTTGTGAGCCCAGGCTCTATTCAAGCAAAGAATTAGAGGTGGATAAGCGAGAGCTTAGAAAGCACTTTAGAAGTGTTTTGTCACAAATGAGTAGTGAAGTTAGAGATATAACTTCAAAAAAAATAAACGCTAATTTAGCTAACCTTCTTCAAAAGTTAAATTCCCAAAACTTTATTGATAATGGAAATTGGATTGGATGCTTTGCACCCCTTCCTGATGAGTTTGCATGGTTCGATGGAGATGATTTAGGGAATTATAAGTTCTCATTGCCACATCTTCTTGGAGCAAATGACATGTGTTTTGTTCCAACAAAACTAGCGCAAATTAAACAGGGTGGGATTGGTTTAGAGCTTGATCATTACGATGGCTCAAGTGTGAAACCAAACCTTTATCTTATTCCGGGTCTTGGATTTTCAAGAAAGTTTCAAAGACTAGGCAGGGGGAAGGGTTACTATGATAAATACTTGGCAGATTTACCAAGTGCTATCAAAGTAGGGATTTGTTCCGAGGAGCAATTGCTTGATGAGCTTCCAACCGATGAATATGATATAGAGATGAACTATATAATAACAGACCAAATGATATATGCTAAAGAGGAGCCCAAATGAGTACTGAATTAATATTAGCTACAGCTCTCTCATTTGTTATTGGTGCTATCGTTGCTTACGTAATTGCAATGGGCAAGGTAAAGAATATAACAAATGAAAAAGAGAAAGAAGCTGAACTCATTATAGAAAAAGCAAAAGAGCGCGCTCAAGAAATTAAGAGAACTGCAAAATCTGATGCTAAACAAATTGTAAATGATGAGAAAGATGTTCTTGAAAAAGAGTATCAAAAGAAACAACAAAGTTTGATTGATCAAGAAAGAAACATCACGAAAAAAGAAATTGCTCTCGACCAAAAAATTGAAGCAAAAGATCGTGAAATGGATCAGTTAAAAGATAAAGAAAAACAATTAGAGAATGAAAAAACTCAAGCTATAGCTGAAAAAGAAAGAATGAAAATTAAACAAGCTGAAATTTCTGAGAAATTAGAAAAAGTTGCAGCTATGTCTAAAGATGAAGCTAAAGCTGAATTAATGTCAGTGATGGAAGAAGAAGCTAAGCTTGATGCAGCTAAAATGATTGCAAGAGTTGAAGAAGAAGCTCAAGAAGATGCTGAGAAGAGATCTAAGAGAATTCTTGGAATCGCACTTCAAAGATTCGCAGGAGAGTATGTTGCTGAACAAACAATTACTTCTGTTGAACTTCCAGGTGATGAAATTAAAGGTCGACTAATTGGTAGAGAAGGTCGAAATATTCGTGCCTTTGAACAAATTTGTGGTGTTGATTTAATCATCGATGATACTCCAGGAATGGTTGTTATCTCGTCATTTAATGTCGTAAGAAAACAAGTTGCTAAGATGACTATTGAAAAACTAATTTCTGATGGTCGTATTCACCCAGCAAAAATTGAAGAATTCCATGATAAGTCTAAGCATGAGATGGAAATGACTTTACGTGAGCTTGGTGAAAAAGCTCAAATGGAAATCGGAATCCATGGTCTTCACCCAGAAGTATTAAAAATGTTAGGTGCTCTAAACTACAGAACATCATATATGCAAAATCAATATCAACATTCATTAGAAGTTGGATTCTTATGTGGTGCTATGGCAGCTGAACTTGGAATGAATGTTAAGCAAGCACGTAGAGCTGGTTTACTTCATGATATTGGTAAGGCGATTGATGCATCTGCTGAAGGTTCACACGCAGTTGTTGGTGCAGACTTCTTAAAGAAATACGGTGAAGATCCAGATATTGTTCACGCCGTTCGTGCTCACCACGAAGATGTAAAACCAGAAACAGTTCTTGCTCACTTAGTTATGGCTGCAGATGCTCTTAGTGGTGCAAGACCAGGTGTACGTAAGTTCTTAAAAGAATCTTATGTTAGTCGTGTAACTGATATTGAAAACATCGCTAATAGCTTTGATGGTGTTAATAAATCATACGCTATCTCAGCTGGACGTGAGATTAGAGTTCTTGTTTCTAATGATAAAGTTACAGATGAAGAAACTATTGTATTATCACGTGATATTGCGAAGAAGATTGAGCAAGAAATGTCTTATCCAGGAACAATTAAAGTTTCTGTCATTCGTGAAACACGTGCAGTAGGTATTGCGAAATAGATTATGAAAATAGCAGTGGTAACAGGTTCATCACGCGGAATAGGGGAAGCTTTTACAGCTTCCCTTTTAGAATGTGGCTATCTTGTTTATGGCGGTTCTAGAACAGAGTCTCGTATTGATCATCCAAACTTCATAGATATTGAACTCGATGTGCGAAATAAAAAATCTGTTGAAGCTTTTTATAATGAAATTGCAGAAAAAACTGAAGTTATTGATGTTCTAGTAAATAATGCTGGTATCTGTGAAATGAGTTCATTTAAAGATACAAATGAAAAAGAATTTCTGAATAACTTCTCCACTAATGCCTTTGGCTCATACCTTGTTTTAAAAGGCTTTGAAGAGTTTATCATTGAAGAAGAGACTAAAGTTTTTAATATCCTTTCAAGTGCTCATCGCGAATTGAATGAAGGAACTCTTGCTTATAGTAGTTCTGAAAATGCTAAGTTTGCTCTCACTCAAATTGTTAAAAAAGAATGGCATAAGTATAATATTTCATTTACCGATATTATTTTACCTGCAGTTGCGACCAATCTTTGGGATGACTATGAGGACATTGATACTGATATCATGATGCATGTAAATCAAGTGAAAGCATTTTTTATTGATTTGCTTGGCATGAAAAGTGGCTCTAAAATTTCTCAAATTGAACTTTCTCTCTAGGGCCAGTTTCAAGGGATAAAGTTTAAACTCTTGTAATAATCACTACTTTTATTAGAATTCTTAAGAGAAGTGAAAAACTCAAACCGTATCTATAAGTTATTGATTTCTTAAATTAGTGCCCAATCTAAATGGCAGATGAAAATTCCTTTTAAATCAAAAAGTTTAATTATTATAGATGCTTAAGGCATATTTCTGAATAATTCACCAATTTGATCAATTTCTTACTTAAAATAATAACAGATATTACCGATACGCCATTTGGTGGAGTTTAAAATGATTGCTAAAAATTTACTATTATTTACGTTGAATTTCCTTTTGATTTTTCCTGCTGGATTATTTGCACAGGATGATATTCCTAACTTTGAAGAAGAAGCAGCAAATGGATTTCCAGCAGCCTCAGGAGCTTTAGGAGTTACAGGTGGCTCTGGATCAGTAAACAATCTCCACGTTGGAAGCATAGCTACTGGAGCAGCAACAGGTTTCGTTGGAGGAACTAATACTTGGCCTGGTCTCTACAACCATCAAGCTTCTCTTGGAATGTTTAATAGTCTTGTTGCAAACTTAAAAATTGGAAGGTGTGTTAATGCTCGTAATACTGGATGTACAACTGTAACAAGTTCTACAAATAATATTCAGATTCAAGACAGAGCTGGAGCTGTTTTATTTGAAGGAAGTGAAGTGGCTTTAGAGAATAATATTAGAAATGGATCAACAGCTTTATGTAATATTGTTGAAGCAAGTACAGAGAGTATGTTTAATGAGTTAAGAAGTCGTTCAACAGACAAAAACACTACTCCACATAGAGTGTATAGTCGTGTTCTTAGAGATGAAATGGCTAATATTCTCTTAAA
>CAJXHA010000156.1 GCA_913053615.1 uncultured Bacteriovoracaceae bacterium
GCAAGTGGTTCTGTTGGTTTTGATTGGTCTAGTTCAAAGTCAAAATGCTTAAAGAGCATGATGAGTATGGTTCTCAATTCAACTCTTGCTAAGAACTCACCAATACAACTTCTGGGACCAACTCCAAAGGGAACAAATGCTTTCTTATTATAGTCTTGATTAAAGCGATCTGGCTTAAAGCTATGAGGGTCTTCCCAATAATCTTTATTATGATGAAGAAAGTATGCTGCAACAATGGCAATCATTCCTTTTTTCATTTTGACCCCTTGAAACTCATCATCTTCTTTTATCTCACGGGATGTTATCCATACCGGGGGAGATAGACGTAAGCTTTCATTGATAACATTTTCTAAATATGGAATTTGATCTAGTTCTTCAAAGCTTGGAATTTTACTTTTTATTTTAAGGTCAATTTCTTCTCTTAGCTTTTGGTATACTTCAGGGTTTCTACCAAGATGATAAAGTGTCCATGTTAATGCATTGGCCGTCGTTTCATGTCCACCAACCATAAAAGTCATTAATTCATCTCTTAGGTATTCGTCAGTAATACCTTTCGCTTTATTTTGCATTTGAGCTTTTATCAATAAGGAGATCATATCCTCACGCTCATGATAGTCTTGCCTTCTCTTGGCAATAAGATCAAAAATAATTGTATTAAGATACTTAACTGCCTGTTTGAAATTTCGATTTGACTTAGTTGGAATATGCTTTTGAAAACCAAAGATATGAAAGATTTGATTCTCCATCCCTGTCATATAATCATGAATGGCCTTTGAGACTCTTTCAGATCTTCCACTTAAATCCATATGAAAAAGCACTTTAGAAATTATAGATAAAGTTAATTGCATCATATCTTGATGAATATCGTATACGTGCTCATCTCGATAATTTTTAAAAAGCTCATCAGTGGAGCTAACAATTTCTTGAAAATAACTTTCTAGTTTTTTTACTCTGAAAGCTGGATTGACAATCGTACGATTTTGTCTCCAAAACTCATGTGGAGCTATTAAAAGACCTCTTCCAATAAGAGGCTCCATTTTTTCATAAGCTTTACCTTTTATGAAATTAAGGTAATTTGTTTTTAGCACGTATTCATGAAAGTCTGGATGATTTAAGGCCAGTACATGGTACCTTGCTATTTTAAACTCAATAAAACTACCATACTTAGCATTTAATTTAAGGCCATAGGCCAAAGGATCTTTTCTTATTTCTTTATAATCTTTTATAACCTTCCAAATTGATGGTCCTTGAACTTTATGCATTTTTTGGTACTCCAATAAAGCTGGTCACTTTTAGAAATAAACTAGTTCTTCTCTCAATATAGTGCCACTCATAGTGATCAATATCTTTTACCATTTCCATTAATTCACTCTTTGTTCTAATTCGCAATACGGTAACGAGGATATCCCATAAGGTTACAAAAGGGATTAGTGGAATAATATAAGTAAAGAATAATCTTGAGAGTTGAAATGGTCTTACTAGGGGCATAAGAAAGAGCATTCCTATAGGACTTGGTAAGACTAGTGCAATTGACTTTAAGTCTCTTTGTACAAATTCACTAATACAAATGGATGATTGACTGGCCACTGCATTTTGAATCAGTTTTTTGGCATCACCATCATTGAAATGGTGAAAGGCAGTGTAAAGAGTTAAAAGATCACCTTTTTGAAACTTATAATCTAGAGCGTTTACTGAAAAATTTATATAATCAATATTAGATATCTGAGCTGCTTTTTTAAAAGCACTAAGGTTTGGGTAGAGATCTGTTAATAGGATTGGAGTGTCTTTAAAGTAATTGGCCATATTTAAGCTCGGGCCCCCACCTCCTGAGCATAAGTCAATAATTCTATTTATGGGTCTATCTTTTAAAACTTCCTTGATGGACAGATGAACAGGATCATAAATTTTAAAAACCCTAAGTAGAAACTCCAAGTAACTAGTTACCCCATCCCGAATGATATGGGGAAGAGCCGCTAGGTCTTGAAGCTCAATAAATTGAATTCTTTTAAACATAAATTGATTTTAAAGAAGTTTATGAGCTTTTAAAAACACTTTCGTGATAAAAAATACCTAATCATTTTAGAGTACTTACTCATATATTTGAAATTATTGATTTTTCTATTGTTTATTATATTAAGTTGCATTATTAATTTCCGATAATTTTTCATTAAACTGTCCAGAGGTAAGACAATATGGAAATGATTATTGAACTTTGTGGTTGGGTAGGTGCTATCTTAGTATTAGGAGCCTACTTTTTAATTTCAGCTGATAAGGTGAAAAGTGATTCAATTTCATTTCAATTATTAAATGTATTTGGAGCCCTTACCCTCATCGTTTATACATATTCTCGCGAGGCCTATGCTTCAGTACTAGTAAACTCTATTTGGGTATTGATTGGTCTTAAAGCACTGACTCCAATTCTTTTAAAGAAAGCAAAAAAATCGGCTATTATCGTTAAAGATGCTACTCTAGAGGTAGCGGAAACTGTTACAGAAGTAGCAGTGGATGTTGTGAGTGAAGTCATCCCAGATGCTCTGCAAGGAAAAATTGAAGAAACCATAGAGGAAACTATTGAAGTCGTGAGCACTCCAATAGAAGCGAGTATTAAAGTAAAAATTGATTAAGCTATTTCTTTCTAAGCAATAAGAGTGCTGGTAAAAATAAAAGATCCGTTATAAGTGCAAAGCTCAAAACGATTGCACAAAGTATTCCAAAGTAATGATTCGGTAAAAAATCTGCCATAATAAAGCTTCCAAATCCCACAACTAAAAGAATAGTTGTTAAAACTAAGGCCTTGCCTGTAGAGAGAAAAGTTCTTTCAAGTGCAATTTTGGTATCTTGGTATTTTTTACGGTTTAATTCAAAATGCGTTACAAAGTGAATGGTATCATCTACTGCAATTCCTAAACATATAGCACTTACAATACTTGTCCCAATATCAATATAAATATCAAAAATAGACATAAAGGCAGCACCCATGGTGAGAGGAATAACATTTGGAAGCATGGCCAGGAGAGCTAATTTAAAATTTCTAAATACAATTAGAATGATAAGGGATACCAGCACTATTGCCATGGACATTGATTTTAAAAATGAATCCACAACAAGTCCGTTAACTTTAGCGTAGATTGGAAAATATCCACCTGTTCTAATTTTTAGGCCCATCTCATCGGCAATTTTATATATCTCTTCATGAGTCGCAACTGCTTCCTTAGTAGTCTCAAGTGTCCAGCGTAGTTTAAACTTTAAAAAGCGATTATCGATGCTTACTAAGTTATCAAGACCCAAGCCTTGGGGTAATCCAAAAGAGTAGAGCATAAGTGCTTCAGCTACTTTTTCTTGAGAGTTCGGTAGCACAAGATCCTTATCTGTTCCACTTAGAAGGTATTTATTCATCTTTTTAAGAATAGTGAGAACAGAGCTAATTTGTACCACATCTGATTTTTTTTCTAGTCTTTTAAAAAATGCTTCTACTTTATTTAGGAAAACAGGATCCTTAACTCCATCGGCCAGCCCAGAATCAATTTCAATATCAATTCCTCGCAGACCTCTGAAATGTTCTTTGGACTTATAATATGCCTTTTTAATAGTTGTACTATCGCGAAAGTATTTTACTGGATCTGAATTAACTTCATTTTGTGTCGAAAGATAGAGTGAAGTTAAAGAAAGTGCACTGAAAACAATGATAATCATCGTTTTATTGTTTAAGATAAAAGAGCTTAGTTTTAAAAGAGGATTAGGTGCTGATGTATCAACTGGCTTTCTTTGTAATGACCAAGCTGGAGGACATAATAAAATAAGTGGAGGTAAGATAAGATATGTATTTAACCAGGCCAGCACACTTCCAACTCCAGCAAGAACTCCTAGGTCACTTAAAGGAATTAAATCAGTAAATGCAATGGTAAGAAAACTTACTGTGGTGGTTAGAGTCGTAAGTACAGTGGCTAAGAAATTCTTTTCTATAGAATAGCTAATGGCACTTTTAACCGCTTCACCCTCATGCCTTTTTTGATAATAAGAAGTTAGTATGTGAATGGTATCAGCTAGGCAGATGGCCAAAATAATCCCAGGTATTGCAGCAAGGATACTATTAAAAATCACCCCACTAAAACCAAGTATTCCAAAGACTGTGAGGATGGTGATAAAGCTTACTAACATGGGTGCAAAAATACCCAAAATAGATCGGTAGAAATAAATGAGTAATAGAAAAATAAAACCAAACATAAATGGTATTATTTTTAAGTTATCTGATAATGATATTTCTTTGAAAGCGTGGGTGATAGGAATACTACCAACTTTTAAAAACTTAAATCCCTTTTCTTCGTACTCATCAGTAAGTTTATTTAAATCCTCCATAATCTCTTCATAGACTGGAGCTTTCCCAAAGAGAGGTTTGATTTGAGCACGAATAAAAATAACAGCCTGGTCTTTGGAGATAAGGTTATTATACAGATCAGGGTTTAGATCTAGTTTTTTATTGATTGCCTTTAAATCCATAGATTCAAATAGGGGACTTATTTCAATATCATCTTCACTACTTTGAATATGATTAAAATTAGAAAGTGAATCAACTCGGTAGACACTTTTTATTTCCCACATTCTTTGGGTCATCTCTTTTATATGTTCAAGATTCTCTTTGGTGAAAAGCAGATCATCCCGATAAATTCCTAATGCGATAATTTGATCTGTACCAAAACGTTTTTCAAATTCATCTAGAGATTTAAGTACCGGATGTTCATCTTCAAACCAAATACGAGGTGTGAAGTCGGATGTAATTTTTGTAAGACCTATTAAAGAAATACTAAAGATAATAAGTGATACGCTAAGAGCAAGCTTTGGTTTATTTAGTATAAAATGAATGAATTTATCTCTTAAAGCTTGCAACATATCTAATCTCACATACAATTATAGAAAAAGGGTGAAAATTGGTACTTTTTATCCCAGGTGTATATTCTGGACCCATTAACTATTTATTCAATACTTATTTTAAACCACAATTTGATTATTTAAAGAGTAATAATATTAGATTTGAAATGTCTAAGGGGAATTCAGAACACCTTATTTCATATAACGCCAAGTGCCTAAGAGAACAAATACTCAATAGTCCAGATCCACTAACTATAATTACCCACTCAAAGGGTGGGATTGATCTCTTGGAGACATTGCGAGCTTATCCAGAAGTTAAAAACAATATAAGGCGGATTATATGTCTGCAAGCACCATTTTATGGTTCACCGGTAGCAGATCTATTAACTAGCAAGTGGTGGGGAAGAGCTTTTTGTCGCTTTTCCCTCTTTGTTTTAAATGGCCATAAGGATTGTCTTTATGAAATTAGAACTGATGTACGCCAAAAGTATATGCAAGAATTTAGGGCCCATGAGTGCTTTCGTGGTGTTGATACGACTTTAGTTGGAGCTTATAAGGATCCAGAACTGGGAAGGCGCTTTGATACTTGTTTATTTCTTTTTCGCAATTGGATGTCAAAGAGTGGCTTAAAGTCCGATGGCCTTGTTCCAATTGAATCGACTCAAATACAAACAATTCAGGGTAGGATTATTAAAGATCTTGATCATGCTAGTGCGGTTGTTATTAGAACACCTTTAAAGTTTGAAACATTAAAATTTAACGAGTTTCTATTTAATCATCTAAAAGCTGTGGATTAGCTACTAGCTCACGAATATAATGACACATTTTAGCTGCATGGACTCCGTCGAGAACACGATGATCAAATGTTGTGGTTAGATAAATTTCTTTTGATGGAACTGCTTTATCATCTACAAATTTTACGGTGTCTTGCACTTGCCCCATGGCCATAAGAAAAGAAACACGACTATAAGTGGCCAAAGGAGTATAGGCCAGATCAACACCTAAGCTTCCTACATTAGTAAACATTATGCCTGCAAAGGGATCTTTTTTTACACCAAGTAGTGGACTCCATATATTTAGGCCATAGAGTACAAAGCCAATAAATAATAATACAGGTCTTAGAATAAAAGTTGGTAAGAATTTTAAAAGTGACTTTATTTGATCAAATTCACTTTTTTCACCACTTTTATATTCTTTAGAAGTTTGACTGAGCTCTTTTGCAATATCTTCAATACTGAGCTGATTGGCACTTCTGATAACTGTTCCGGTTAGTTCTCTACCTTGATCATCTGCTGCAATATGCACAAAGATATCCGCATTCTCTCTTTGATACAGTTTTCCAAAACGGATAAATGAATTAGCATCAGGGTAGCGCTTAATAACTTTTGCAAGGACTTTAATCATAATATGAGTCAGGGTAATTTTCACATCACTCTTTTGATTAATTTGATCAAGATATTTTAAAAGTTCATCTGCATTTACTTTTAAAAGTCCATGTACACTAGAGTCATCAACAATTTTCCATGTTGCCATAGAAACTTTTCTCCAAGGAGAAAGTTGAGTTTTTTTAATTTGTTCTACATTTTTTTGAAAACCTAGCATAAAATAATTTTATCACTTATGTTAGTTAAAAACATATTGGAAATTATTCCTAGTATCCTTATTTATGCTGTACTTTATCTTATTGCCAATAAAGTACAATTAATCACCCCCACAAAAGTCCCTATGACTTATGGAGATGAGCTCTTTCAGTTTAATCCACACTGGGTACTAATTTACTTTTCAAGCTATATCTCTATTCCTATGGCGTATCTCTTACTATTTTACCAAAATGGTCGAATGTTTATCCGCTCATTTTTGTCACTTACATTTTTGAGTTTTTTTGTCTTTATGCTATTTCCAACCATAGTTAGTCGTAGTGATTTTCAATCTGTTGGAATGAATCCTATTTACCAATTTCTTTTTAATATATTACATAGTGCTGATAGTCCTACCAATTGTATTCCATCATTACATGTAAGCACTGCATTCTTAATTTTTTATCTTTCTTTTAGTTATAAAAATAAACTATTGATCATGGGAACTCTAATTTATGCTATATTAGTTAGTCTATCGACCTTGTATGTAAAACAACATTTATTATTAGATGTGTATACAGGTTTTCTGGCCGCAAGTGTAATTGCATTATTAAATTATTATTGGGAGAAGAAAAATGGAAAAAACACTTTGGAATAAAGGAACACATGAATATAAAGTGAATAAATTTTACTCCCATGGCGTAGAAAATTATGGTGATTTTCATGGTGGATACTTAAATTTTGGATATTGGGAAAATGGTAATGAAGATTACTTAAAAGCTGCTCACACACTTATTCATAAACTTGGAGATATGTTAAAGCTCAACTCTCAATCTCACTTATTAGATGTTGCTTGTGGGATGGGGGGACAATGTGTCTATGTTGCTGAGAATTTTGAAGTTGGACAAATAACAGGTTTTGATTTGGTATTTGAACACCTTAAATGGGCCAAGTGGAGAAGAGATAAAAAAGATATTAAAAATATTGATTTCGTTCAAGGTACAGCAGTTGATATGCCTTTTGATGAGAAGACTTTTTCACATATTCTCTGTGTGGAGGGAATAGTTCACTTTAATACTCGTGAGAAGTTCTTTGAAGAATGTCATCGTGTTTTAAAAGACAATGGCCGAGTTGTTTTTTCAGACTATGCTATAAAAAAACGTCCTAAAAATAAGTTTGAGGAATTTCTTTTAAAAACCACTACGGATCTTTGGAATATACCAAGAGATAATTTCTCAACTCCAGACGAATATAAAAAGAAATTAGAAGAAAAAGGTTTTAAAAACGTTGTGGTTCATTGTGTAGGGGATAATGTTATTCCAGGTTACTGTAAAGAACAGGCCAGAAAAGAATGCATTAATGAACTCTCTAAAATACGAGGACTATTTGCGGGGCGCTTTGGTCATATAATAGATATCGTTTTAGATTGGACCTATAAAAAAGGTCTTTGTGATTATATCTTAGTCGAAGCTGATAAAAACTGAGACACTAGTATGGGGGTGAATAAATAAAAACATCCTTGTTTTTGGATAAGCTGAATTCTCCCATCCTTGGTCGAACCCCTTTGGGGCATGTTCAGCTCATCAGGCTCTTTTTAATAAATTTTAGCTTCTTAAATAATTTTCAGGCTTCGAAGGTTGTAGAAGTGACGATAAATATCAAGGTGA
>CAJXHA010000157.1 GCA_913053615.1 uncultured Bacteriovoracaceae bacterium
ATGATTTTCTCATTTAAAAAGAACTCTACTGAGTTTCTAAACATTCCAGAACGAGTATAAACATTATTATAAATATTTTCGCGAGTTGCCTCTAAGCGATACTGTGCTTCACGTACTTTTGACTTTTCCATCCTTACATTTGCAAGATAACCAAAACCAATACCGCTAAAGCTTAAAATTGACCACTGTGTAGACCTCTTTGAATCATAAGCCGCTTGAACAACCTGCTCAGCTGACTTAACTTCATAAGATCGATTTTGTGCCATTAGTGCTAAGCTCTCAACATCCAAATCAAAGTCTGTATCGTTTAAGAAGCTAGCAACAGGTTGTAAAACTAAATCTGTAGTATATGGAAGGTTTAAAAGCATTTTCATAGCAGCTTTTTCTTCAGCTAAGTATGCTTCAAATTTTAAATACTCATCTCTTAAGTTAAGAAACCTGTATCTTAAATCTCTTAAATCATTTGCATCATAGACACCAACTTGAGCTTCAACAGCTCTAGCCGCTATCAGTTCTTCCATAAGTTTTAACTCATAGCTAGTTAGTCTCAACATACTTTCTTCTTTTAAAATATTATAATAAAGAAGTGCAGTTTGATTTTTAATATTTTCTGTTAATGCTTTTAAGCTCCAAGCTTCAGCATTTCTTAGGTGCTTTTCTTTTTTCACATTATACCACTTCATAGGAATTGAAGTTGCTAACTCAATTAGAATTAGAGTTGAGAAAGCATTCGTAAAATAAATAACAGCAACATCACCAACACCATATGGAAAGAACTGAGCACGAGCTAAATTAATTTTGCGTTGAGCTTGAAAAAGTCTTTCATAAGCAATTTTAACATCAATATTGTCACCAACTGCAAGCTCTTTTGCTTGTTCTAAGCTTAGTGCATTATCTCTTGTTTCAAGTACCGATTGAGTTTGCTCTAAGATCTGTAGAGCATACTCTTTAGCTAGAACTTGGAAGCTAAAAGTAAATGTTAGTATTAATATTATTAAGTTTTTCATTTACTTATCCTATAATTCTACAGTCGTTTCTAAATTAAGTTTTTGTCCACTTTTAAATAAGATCTCGGCCATAACAACTTTTGTTCCACTTGCTCTTGTTCTCGTGAATAAAGAAAAGTTTCCAGTTGTATTTGATAATCTATAGTTAAAAATATCTCCGCTATAAACAACACTTACAATTTCATCTGCAATATAATTTGGCATATCTAGATCAACGCTAACTTTAGACTTTCTATAACGAGACTCACTAACATTTGCCACAATCGACACACTATTTAGATCATCAACAAGAATATCATTATCAGTGGCATCGATACCTAGTAGTCTTTTAATCTCAACAATCTGTACATCTTTTTGCATTTCTAGAGTTACAAGACTTCTTTCTTCACTAAGTACTGCACTTTGTGCTCTCACTAATTCATCAAGAGTAGCTTGACCAACATTATATAGTTCAGTGATTCTTTCTAGTTCAATCTTAGCTGCTACTAAGATCTCAGCTTGAGTTTCAATTCTAAGTTTAAGATTGTCTAATTTGCTGTATGCTAAATCGATTTGGTTAGCGATTTGATTTTCAAGCTTATCACCTTCTAAGATAATTTCGCGTAATTTTGATTTTTCAATTCTTACTGTCGCTGGATAACCAAGACCAATACCGCTAAAACTAACGAATGACCAAGTTGCAGACTTAACCATATATCTAGCAGACTCTTGCATAAATAAGTTTGCCTTTAACTCTGGTGAATTATCATAGGCCATTTGAATAGCAGTCTCCACACTTACTGGAATATCTTCTTCAGAAGGAACATAGTCAGTTAGTTCAATATCTGTTCCAGGTCTTCTTCCTAGAGATAAGTAAAGTGCTTCCTTCTGAGCTGCAATTACAGAATCAAGAGCAAAAATATCTTGTCTATGCTCAAGTAAGCTTCTTAAAGTAGTAAATGTTTGAGCTTCATCACCAAAACCTAGAGCTTCTAAATTCTGAGCTCTTTCATAAGCAACAACTAATTGTTGTTCTTGTTCAATCATTGATGCTTTAATTTTTTCTTGGTGAAGAATATTTAAATAAGTAAGAGTTAGGTCTCTTAGAATATTTAATTTTATCGAATCAGTAATATACTTTTCAGCAATCGCCAGCTCTTGGCTAGACTGATATACAAACCAATTAGAAGGAGTTGGTACTACAGAGTAAAGTATTGCATATGTAGAGTTCCAAAAAAGAAGTTGTACATTTAAGTTTGGAAGAAATTCACCTAGCTTTACTTTTACATTTTGTTGAGCTTGGTAATATTTCTCGTATTGAATCTTAACATCTATATTTTCATCAAGAACTTCTCTTCTTAGATCATTTAGAGTTAGTGTTTCACCCGCAAAAGCAGAAAGTGTAAATGAGGATAACAATAACCCCAATAGTAGTGTCTTAAAAATAGACATTTTCATCCGAATCTCCAAAATATTAAAATTTTCCTATTTAAATATAATTATCTAATTTATATCTACCTTGATTGGAAACCTGAGCAAAGGGGTAAGAGAATTTCAGGTAAAAACTACATATCTGTGGTATAATCTAAGAACACAATGGCAGACCTTGCCGAATTTCAAACACTTCAACCGACCATTTAAATCTAATTACTTAATTTAACGAAGAGTATTTTATGCACACCCCTCAAAAGATTGTATTATTACTTTTTTGTTTACTGCTTTTTGCATGTGAAGAGGACTTACCAAGTGATCCAACCAGCGGAATCGGATCCGATCCTTCTGATGTACAAGATCCTATTCCAGACCCAGATCCAGATCCTGAACCAGACCCAGATCCAGATCCTGAACCAGACCCAGACCCAACACCAAGCCAAGAAGCTTATCTTCCACTAGGAGTTGGCGGTGGCGGTGCCATGAGTGGCGTGGCCATCAATCCATATAATAATACATGGTATGTTGGGACAGATATGGGAACTCTTTTTAGAAGTGCAGATCGCGGACAAAGTTGGAATGCAATTAACCACTATGAAGCTCAATTTGATTCTCATCTTCCACACTCTACTTCTCCAGGTTTTAGTAGTGATGGAACAACAGTCTTTTATGCTAATGCAGGAAAGTATCCAAAGATAAGTTATGACAATGGACTAAGTTTTACGGATTTAAATTTAACTCTTCCCACTAATACAAGAATACTTTATTGGAAAGAAGACTCTCAAGATGCAAATATCATTTTTGTCGCCACAACTAAAGGCCTATGGAGATCCACAAATAAGGGGAGCACTTGGGTTAAGACTGCAATGCCTTCTCTTAATAGTATTGGTACTTTTATTGATCATTTTCAAGGACAAACCACGCTCTATCATGCGACAGCAGATCAAGTTTATAAAAGTACTGACTTAGGGAATACAATTCAAACTGTATATAATCCAAGTTATGAAATGCGACTTTTCACAGGTGGAAGAACCGCAGATAATTTAACTCTCGCAGTATCTGATAATGATGGACAAGGTGCCTGTGCTTGGGCGTTAGCTTACCTAAGCGAATGGGGTCAAACTTCGATAGATAATACATTAAACAACTGCGGTTATGTGTGGATTAATCAGAACAATCAAGGCTTTACTCAAACAGATCAAGTCGTTGGAAACCATTTAAAAATGGCTGAGAACGACGCCTTTACTATTTATGCAACTGGTGGCAAGGAATGGATTCGTCAACGAGGAACTCAAATTTTTGTTTCACGAGATGCTGGTGATTCTTGGAACTTAAAGCTCGATCAAATGAATTGGGACAATAATTATGCTTCATGGCCAAGTCAATTTATTGAGTATAGTGCAGTGGCAATCGATGTTGGTTGGTGGGATAGTGGTTATGAGTCCTTTACAATTAATAATTTAAACTCTTCAGAAGCTGCTGGTACAGGTTACTTCTTTTTACATTCAACTGAAAATTATGGCGATTATTGGGATGCTCCTTTTACTGAGTTTAAAGGACAAGGATCACCGGGAGCACAAAAAAATTGGCAAACTGCTGGTATTGAAGTGATAAGTGTTTATCGCTTAAAGCATCACCCTATAAATTCTGACTTAATTTATGCCGCAACAGCTGACGTTGGTGGTATGGTGAGTGAGGATGCAGGAGAAAGCTTTAGGCTTTGTAAGGCAGCATATAATTCAAATTATGATTACGCTTTTGATACATCTGATGATCAAGTCGTATTTGCAGCAAGTGGAAATGAACACGATTATCCAGAAGGTTGGCATGCAAATGCAACAATTAGTAATGGTGGAATTTATAAATCAAATGACCGTGGCTTAAATTGGCAGAGACTAACACCAAATGGTAATGGCTACGCTAGACAATTTCTTTCAGTAGGTTATTACACTGATACCAATGAATTGTATGGTGGTACTCAAGGAGGAGGAATCGCATACTCTTCTAATGGTGGACAAACTTGGCAATGGCTAAACAATGGCTTTCCTAGCGGTAATAAAATTATCCCACAAATTGAAATCGATCCTGAAAATGGAAATGTTTATGCACTATTAACAGGTGATGCTCCATCTTTTAGCAATAGGGCAAATACAGGAATTTATTTTTTAGATAGAGAGAATAATTCAACTACGTGGCAATTACTCAGAGGTAATGTTGCTTACCCAAGTGCTGCCGACCCAGGTTACCAGGTGTGGTGGTATCCAACTTCTTTTGCAATAGACTTTAGCGATCCTCAAAGAAATACACTATGGCTAACTGATTATGAAAATAAAGGAAATTGGCTAATGACAGGTGCATGGAAAAGTAGTGATCGTGGGCAAAACTGGGAAAGAAAAATACAATTCACTCATGCAGTTGCTGTTCAAATTGATCCTGAAAATAGTGATCATGTATATGTCTCTGGATCTCATCACCTTGATAATAGCTGGGGTAATGGTGGACAATTATTTACTGAAGACGGCGGAGAAACATGGAAACAAAATATGGAGCCAAACCTTCAGGCAAATGCTAGAAATGTAACATTTGACCCAACTAATTCTGAAAATATTTTTTATACTTATTTTGGAGGAGGAATCTTAAAAGGACCTAATCCAATCAGAAAGCCTGCAAGTGTTGAAGTCGAAATAGTTACAGACTAAGATGCTATTCAGTTCTTGGTATATATACTTGGTTTAACTTATCCCAATAACCTTTAAACGGAACCTCTTCTTGAGACCAAATAAAGTCAGGTCTTAAATCACTAATCCACTCTCCACCAATAATATTATCATTCTCATCTAGGTCTAAAAGATATGAGTAATTATTTTCTACATAATAACCTTGAGGAAGACCGATCACAGGTTCAAAGTATGGTGCAATGGCGGCAGCATAACTAAGAGCAGCTCCTACCCAAAGTACCTTTTTAGTACCGGGAGTAGCATTCTCTCTTGTTTCATACTCTTCATATACATCGTAATAATAACTCTTAGGTACATGGTTCCAAACTTCATTTAATGGATCAATGTCTACAATAAATGTTTTCTTTTTTAAGCCAATAAAGTTAGTGAATAGAATATGAAAAGCACCTGGGTTTAAATCCTCACAAGCACTTCTTTGGCGGCGTCTTATATTATCGCGAGAATAAGCATAACATCTCTTTCCAATAAACTTCACTCTAGACTTCCAAATCTTAGCGTACTGATAACTTAATAATGCTTTTACATCACTGCTATAAAAATTTAATTTAATTCCATCATCATTTATAATTGTGTTATTTAATGGCTCTGGGTGGTTCAAAGCAGCAGGTGCAACTCCGTGGCAAATACCAAACCAACTGGTATCATTTGGTGAATTTTCACGCCATTCTCTTCTTACTGTTGGATAATCATATCTTCCCATAAGAATATCGTACTTTTCTGCAGGAGAGAGCTCATCGATTAAGTGCTCCTCTAGATTTTTTAATTCTTCTTTTGAATATTTATTATAAGAAAAGTTTTGTGGATTTGAGGCACTCCATCTATTTGCAATTCCACCTAAATGACTGGCCCAGTGGCTTCCTGGCCAAGCGATATAATTTTGTTCAATAGACGCTTTATCTGGCAAAGAATAAAAGTGAGTTTTTAAATCATTCTCAAATGTATGTGGATTATTATTTCGAGGCCATGCAAACGCAAGTGTACTCATAAGTAAAAGATAAATTAAGGCCGTAATTTTCATGAGTTAGCATTATAACTTTGAAACCTGTAAGACAAGTTAAATATATTAACTAAGTATTTATTTTAGGTTCTTAAGGAAGATTATAGGCGTGTTTAGGGTCTATATCCTTATTATCAAAGAGAGTTTCAAGCGTAATTTTAAAATGCTCTTTTTTAACTGGCTTTGAAAAATATCCCTCAATTCCAATTTCTTTTAATAACTCTACAATCTTAGGATCGGCCTCTGCACTAATAACAATTATTTTTAAGTTCTCACTTAATTTATCACCTTTGATATTAAGCACGAGATCCATGCCATCTAGGTCCGGCATATTTAAATCAGTAAGAATAAGATCAAATGGATTACCATCAAGTGTCGTTTGAGCAATGAGATCCCATGCCTCAACACTTGTTTCTGGAGCAGTTATATTCTTATATCCAAGCTCACTAAGAACTTGCTGGATTAGATATCGACCGACTTCGGAGTCTTCAACTAATAAAATTTTCTTCTCTGCATACTTATTCATCTTTGAGATTATAAACTTTATAGGCCTAAGAAGCGTAGAGTTATTTGAAATTTTTAGTTAATATTTGTTCACTTCTCTCAGACACTAACTTGTGATATGTAAATAACGTGAAAAAGAAAACTGAAAAAAATGAACCCATTCAAAGAAATTCTAAAGAGCCACGCGCTATAGATGTTGATCAGATCGATCTTGTAAAAATGAAAGAGAAGACAGTAGATCTTCCAGGTTTACTTGAGTATGCCCATTCAGTTGGTGGTTTCTCAGTCGTACCTACTGAACAAGGTGTTATTAAAGGCAAGGCCATGCAGGCCATGAGTGAACAAACTCAAATGCACCTTGATCAAATATTTGAACAAATGCAATTACTAGCAAAACAAGCTAAAGAGCTTAAAGATAGGGCCCAAATTAGTACCTTAATTTATGAAGCAGATATAAACTTTCAACCTGTTATTGGACATACCTATTATGTCTATGAAAAGAAAGACGGAAGAACACTACTCTCAATGGTTTCACCTGAGGAATGGGGTGATCCTAGTCCTTTTAAGTCTTTTATTAACGAAGTCAGGCTACTCGCTGATCATACATGGAAAATTGTAAAGCGTGATGATGATGAGGATATTACTTCAGCTTAAACCTGATCGGACCCTTAAAGTTTAAAGTATCTACTTCTCTCCCCTTTTGAGTTATCGTAATTTTTTCCTTTAATACTAAACGTCTTCCTGCACAACGAATATCTTCCATATAGTTTTTGAAATCATCCGGATAAAGTAATCTTGCAACCTCGGAAGGACATATTGTCTTGTCATGGTCTCGACTCATTAATAAATTTAATATCTCTTCCTCTAAAAAAGATTCTTTTTTATCTCTTTTCTCGCGCCTACATTTTTTTGAACAATACTTGACCACATTCTCACTTCCAGAGCGTTTAGGATCATATGTAAATGGGCGTCCACATGACTGACAAAAAGACTCCATATCTAATAATAAGGCATTAAAAAGCTTTGGAATATTAGACATTTACTAGTCAGGAAATATGTACCCTTAAACATTTGAATTCTTTAAAAATAGTATACTGATGTTATGAAAAATTTAATTTTACTGACATTTTTTTTAATTTTTACATTTACCACTGCCAATGCTGCTGAACTTAAAATTGAACCAGTATATTCGGTAGAAACAACTCAGAGACAATTACCTAAACCAGCGAAAACTGTTGTTAATAATTACCTAGGTATTAGAGCGCTCTATGGTGTTCCCCTTATTTCAGCTGAACTTGAAGTAGCACAGGCCTTTAGAACTGAGAGGTTTAATGATACCGGTGAAAAGGTAGACTACACAACTCAAAGAGCGATGCTTGGTATACGCTCATACCCTATAAAGTCACAATACGTAGGAA
>CAJXHA010000158.1 GCA_913053615.1 uncultured Bacteriovoracaceae bacterium
TGTACCTATGAAGCGCTTTGGAACAACTGAAGAAGTTGCAAATGCCGTTTTATTTTTGGCCAGTCGTGAAGCTAGTTATATTACAGGAACAACTATAGAAATAAGTGGTGGATTATAATGTCGACTAACCCTGAAATACTTAAGCGTATCCCACAAAAAGATCCATTTCTTTTTATAAGTGATATTATTGAGCAAGGTGAAGATAAAATTATTACAAATTATCAAATTAGTGGAAATGAAGACTTCTTTAAAGGTCACTTTCCACACATGCCAATAATGCCCGGAGTTCTCCTCTGTGAAGCGGCTTTTCAAACAGGTGCACTTTTAATGAGCTATAAGTTTGAAACAGGACTAGATGGAAAGACTGCAGTGGTGAGTCGAGTTAATAATGCAAAATTTAAAAATCTCGTACGTCCAGGTGATAACTTAATTATTGAAGTTGAATTAACAGAGCAAATTGAAAACGCAGCATTTATGAAAGGCAAAATAACTGTTGATAAGAAAAAGGCCCTATTAATTGATTTCGCAGTAACCCTAGTGGAAAACCCATGAGTTTAAATTTAGAGAATAAAACCTATTTTATTACAGGCGTAGCTAATAAAAAATCAGTTGCTACTCATACTGCCAAGACTCTAATTGCCAATGGAGCTCAGTGTATCTTTTCAGCACAGAATGCTGATAATTTGGCACAAATAAGAAAAATATTTCCAGACTCCCCTGCATTCATATTAGATGTAACGAATAAAGACCATATTAATAATTTAAGCAGTGAAATAAATAAGTATACAACAAGACTTGATGGAATTTTACACTCAATAGCTTTTGCAAGATTTGATCTACCACCTGTAGCTTTTCATGAAACACCTAGAGAATACTTCTTAGAAGCAGCACAAATAAGCTCTTTTAGCTTAGTTGAAATAGCAAATGCCTTAAAGAATACTTTAGAAAAAAATGCTAGCGTTGTTACAATTTCTATCTCAAATACAAGAGCAACCAGCTATGGCTATCTTGGCCCAATTAAGGCCATGTTAGAAACAACAGTATGTTATCTTGCAAAATCTTTTAGCATTATCGGTGAAATTAGATTTAATAGTGTTGGTGCTGGACCGCTTAAGACTAGTGCAAGTGCAGGTATACCAGACTATATTGATAATTATCTTTTTAGTGAAGAATTAACCATTCGTAAAAAGAATCTTGCAACAAGCGAAGTTGCCAATACAGCTGCTTTTTTACTTAGTCCAATGAGTAGTGGAATAAATGCCCAAAATATAATTGTCGATGCTGGAATGAGTAGTAATTATTTTGATCAAAAAGTTGTTAAAACTTATGCCCAGAATAGAGAATAATTAATCGTTTGAAGTTTCTAAGTTATCTAAAGTATTTTGCATTTTAAATTGATAACTTTCACCTCGAAAAGTTTTTTCAAGCCCCTCTTCTATTGAAATAATTGGTTCGTAATCAAAGTCACGCTTGGCTTTCTCATGACTAAAGTAATGACTTTTTGCCAATTGCATGGACACAAAACGAGTCATTGGTGGCTCTGGTTTATTTATTCCTAAGAATTTAAAAATTATTTCAAATATCATTCCAAAGAAATAAGCAGTACTAAATGAGACACTATCTTCAACAGGTTCAATATCATTATAGTGAAGAATTTGATTGATAAATTCCCAAAGGTTTACAGGTCTTTCTTGACCAATAAAATAAGCATTGCCACCAATATCTTTACCAGAACAGAGTGCATTTAATGCTAGTGTATGTGCAAGAGCTGCATTTTTAACATGTATAATATCAACTAAATTATCCCCATTGCCTACACGCTTTAAAGCACCCGCTCTTGCCTTAGCTAGTATGCGAGGAACTAAGTGAGGATCCCCTTCTCCCCATATTAAATGCGGTCTTAAAGCAACTGACTGCATTTGATCATCAGAGTTTTCTAGAATATAGGCTTCGGCCATAGATTTTGAATGAGCATAATAGGTGTAAAACTTTTCAGGATAAGCTAAAGATTCATCGCCTAAAATAATATCATCACTTCCAAATACTACTGAAGGTGTAGATGTATAGACAAAATACTTTACTCCTGATTTCTTGGCTAAATCAAAGAGATTAACTGCTCCTGTATAATTCGTTTGATAAAAACTTTCTTTTTTTCCCCATACTCCAGCAATGGCAGCACAATGAATAATGGCATCAAAACCACTTAAATCAATATCACTTGGTTGGCCAAGATCATATTTAATGGTTTTAATATTATAGGCATCTAAACTAACATAGTGGTGTCTTGAGAGATTTGTAACTTCATGGCCTAATTCTACCAATGATTTGGCAACTTCAAAACCTAAAAAACCACCAGCACCAGTAACAAGAACCTTCATGAAAGCTCACCATGCTTTGCCATCTTTTTAAGCTTTATACGATCAATTTTAATATTATGTCTTACATCTACCGGTAGAGCATCTAATAAAAAAAGATGATGAATATCTTTAGTTAGTTTATGACTGCTTAGAATTTCAAAAACTTCTGCAAAAAAAGAATTTCTCTCATCCATAGAAAGTTTTTTCTTCTTATCTACTCTTTCAATAACAAGTGCTAATTCATCTTTAAATTCTATCAAAGCTGATCTTGTAATCATTGGATGCTGATTAACAATAGATTCTACGGGAATGGTATAATGGGCTTGACCGTTAATTTCAACCACATGAGTTTTTCGGCCACAAAACCATAGACGACCTTTATCATCAAAGTAGCCAACATCTCCCATTCTGTGCCAAAAGCCATCACCATCGTTAATTTTTGCTTCTCGAGTTTTAGCTTCCATCAAATAATAACCACGAGTTGTTGTCGGTGATTGCACTATGATTTCACCAACTTCAAAAGAATTAAGATGTGTAACTTCATTAATGTCATGAATAATTTCAGGAGTTGATTTTATAATTTTTATTTTTACACCTTCAAGGGGGAAACCAACACATGTCCCCTTTCCTTGATCACTGAGTTCTGCAGTTTCTAGTAAAACTTCCTTACCTGAAATATTTGCGATAGGTAGTGACTCGGTTGCTCCATAAGGAGTATAGGTTGTACCATTTGGTAAAATTTTAGAAAATTTACGATGTAATTCATTTGGTATTGGTGCACCAAACATACACACAACTCTCACACTTGGTAATTGTATTCTTTGTTCTAAGCAATACTCAGCAACATTGCGCCAAATACTAGGGCTACCAGCAACAAAGGTGGCTCCACAGTCCATAATATTTTGAACTAGTTTTTCACCACTGGCCTTACTTGGTTTAGATGGATCCATATCTGGTATATAAGATGTCATCCCCATCGAGAGAGTAAATAATGCAAATAAAGGAAAACCTGGCACATCGATATCACTTGCATTTAAAGAGAACTCTTTTTGCAGCATTTTTGTCTGATGAATAAAGATATCATGAGTATACTCAACACCCTTTGGTATACCTGTCCCACCACTAGTGAATAAAATTGCAGCGAGATCACCTTTTTGAGGTTCATAAGACTCAAAATGAACTGGTGCATTTTCTAATGCTTTAAAAATACCTTTAGCTCCAAACAATGAAAAATTTGAGAAGTTAATAAAGTGTTTAATTGTAGAAAATGAACTCTTATAAAAATGGCGTATTATATTTACTAAAGGAATACCAATCAAGACATCAGGCTTTACCTGTTCAACTGCATTTAAGAAATTTTTCTTACCCATACCAGGATCAATAAAGACACAGATAGCTCCCATTTTAAAAAGAGCAAAAACTAGAGGTGCAAAGTCTAGACATGGTTTAACAAAGACAAGAACTTTATCACCTGGACTAACTCCGAGATCCTGAAGCTTATAAGCAAATTGATTAATTCTTTTTTCAAATTGAATAAAGGTATAGTGAGAGTAAAGATATTGTTTGCCTCTTCTTTTTTCAGGCATGACATTAGCGACCTTATAAGGCAGTTTTAAGGCAATATCTGTAATTTGATCACTAACATTCATTTTAAACTCCGAACAAAACTATTATCCTATGAATTTTGCAATCTCTTGAATAACTTCTTCTCTTTTATCTTCAAGCACATAATGACCAGCATCTTGATAGTATTTATAACTAGCATCAGGGTATATTTCACGCCACTTATTAAAAAAGCGATCATTAAAACAAAAGTCTTGGCCTCCCCATAGGATAAGCTTAGGGCAGTCTATATTTTTCAGATCATTTTCAATCTTATCTAGAGTCCCATATGAACGATGAGCTCTATCCATAGGAATATCTTTTACAAATTCACTGATTGCTTTTCTATTTTTATAATTATTATATGGAGCCAAATAAGCCTTTTTAACATATTTTGGTAAAGGCCTTACAGTTGTCATAAAAGTTGCAGGCCATGCAAAACCATTAAGAGCACGAACTAAGAACTCTCCAAAGAGCTTATTCTTACAAAGACCAATACGAGCTGGAATAAAATCAGATTTAAAAGCAGCAGTATTTAATATAGTTATACTTTTAACTTGATCTTTAAGCTTTGAAGCAACACCAAAGCCTATTGCTCCTCCCCAATCATGTACAATTAAATGGAAATTTTTTACATCGTGAAACTTAATTAATTTTAATACATTTTCTATATGGTTTTCTAAAGTATATTCATAAGACTCAGGCTTATCAGAAAAACCACAACCTATATGATCAGGGACAAGTACTTGATAACGATCCTTAAATGCAAATGCAAGATTACGGTAGTAAAATGACCAAGTTGGATTTCCATGTAACATAATTACAGTTTCATCATTGCCCTTTCCTTCGTGAACATAATGATAATTTAAACCATCTAAGTCTAAGAAGTTTGATTGAAAAGGATATAATTTTGAAAAGTTCTCTATTTTTTCTAACATACTAATTCCACTTTAATCCAAGCATTACACTATGAAGACCACTTCCAATCCCTAAGAGGGCAATGCGATCATTAACTTTAAATTTATCTTTATGATAGGCCAAAGTCATAGGTGCAGCTGCTGAACCTGTATTTCCAAATTGATCATAACTATAATGATCAGTTGCTTTATTTAATTCTAAATTTTCTAGTAATGAGTCTCTATGAGCTACCCCGACCTGATGACCAATAGTATGATCAACCGAAAAAAGCTCTAATTCTTCTTTTGTTTTTTCCCACGTTCTTTTAGCAAGATTTATTCCGGCCTTTAAAAGCTCAACACTTTCAGTCTCCATCATTAGACCATTAGTATCACCATCGCCTTGGCATAAATGAGCTTTTTCTGTATCACATAAAGCGATACCACCTTCTATTTTGCAAAGTGCACCTTCACTCTGATTAGAGAGAACAAAGGCAACTCCCATCGAACCTATTGTTAAATTAGCAATATACTTTTTAACTGACTTACGGGTTATATCCATATTATTTATTAAAAAGTTCTTTGTTTCTTTCCATAAGGCCCAAGAGTTTTCACCACTTACAATAAGGGCATTATTAATAAGTCCTGATTCAATTTGAGAACCTGCTATAAGAATACTATTTAAAAAACCTAAACAAGCATTTGAAAGATCAAATCCTACACAACTAGGACTTAACTCTAATTTTGAGTGTACAAATGAAGCAGTACTCGGTTCAAGCATATCACGGCAAACAGAACTATGGATTAAAAGCCCAATATCTTCTTTTGCAAACTTGCATTTACTTAAGGCCTTTCTTGCCGCTGCATAAGAAATATCTGAAGGAATTAATTCTTTAAAAAATCCTCTACGCTTTATGCCTGTTTGCAGCTCTAAACGTCCTTCTGGTAATTTTAATCTCTTATATAATGGTGCTAATTCATTTTCTAATTCAGAACTAGATAGATAATCTGTTGGTTCGAAGTATTCCATAGCGTGAATATATACATTTTTAAACTTCATTCATGCCCTTTATTCTTGCATTAATCCATAGAGATTACCAAGACTAATCCCGGATAAAATACTACCAACAATTCCTAAGAAACCTTGATCTGTTCCAATAATGTAAAGGCCTTCATAAGGAGTTTTACCATTTTTAATTTTCTGAGGACTTCCATAAACAGTCCCTCGAAAGTGTTGTGTATAATGCTTAATTGTTGTGGGGGTAAATGTATCTTTAAGAATTATATTATAATCAAAATTATTAAATTGTGATTTTACAAGTTCCATTGCTTTATCAAATGCAAGATCTTTTGTTTGATTATATTCTTCTTTAGATAAAGCATTAAACTTTTCATAATTTGCCATATAAGTAATCCTGACAACTCCATATGGGTCATTATTACCTTGGTAATTATCTGGAACACATATAACAGCACTTCTTGGATCAAAAAAATCTTTTGCACCCTCATAGTGATATTTTGGACCATTATTATAAAACATTATAGTTGCATCAAAGTCTTTTGGATCAATTGGGCGATCTAGAACTGCAATTGACTCCATAAAAGTCATTTTACCGACTTCATATTTAGCTTTATTCTCTTCAATTAAAGACATAGTCTCAGGTAAACCTGCACTAGAGAAAATCACATCTGAAAAGAAGTCTCCTTTCTTAGTTCTAAGTCCGACGACTTTATCATCTTTAGTTAGAATCTCTTGAACACCATGGCGATACTTTAACTCTCCACCTAATTCTTTAAACTTTGTCTCTAATAAATTAATTATAGTTCTAACTCCACCTTCAGGCCTAGAAAAGCCTTCAAAGTAAAGTGATTTAAACATAATAACAAATTGAGAAAAATCCATATCATGTTCCCATGCACTTCCGTAGATAAGCAGTGGGCACAAGAGCATTTCAACTAATAATTCATCATTGATAAAATTCTTTAAAACATCACGAGAAGATGTGTATTCAGAATTACTTAGGTCTAACTCATTAAACTCATTCACAGCATTTACAAGTTTAATAAAACCATCTATTTCACTAGGGAATTTTTCTGAAACTTCGAGTTTTAAAACCTCAAAGTCATTTGTAAATTTAAGTTGTGTATTATCAAACTTTATCAGTGAATGAGACTGTTCTTGCAATTTAAGATCATTGTATTGAAAACGTAATTGCTTAAGTAGTTTTGTAAGTGGTGCTCGTTTAGTTCCTTTTTTAACAAAGTTAGTAAGAGCATGGAGACCAACGTCAAACTTTATGATCTCCTTATTAACTCTAGAGCGTCTTTGATAATAAGAGTTGAGCCCACCAGCGATTGTGTGGGACTCAAGTATGCAGACCTTTTTATCAAACATTGCAAGACGAATACCGCATGCAAGTCCTGACATTCCTGCACCGATAATGAGTGCATCATATCGAGACAAATCGACCTCTAAAATTTATTGCATAATTGGAGTTAGATACTCCACACAGCTATCTAAAGTAGCAAGCTTTGGATAGTCCTCAGAAGGAACTTCTACTTTATGTCTTTTTCTTAATTCCATAACGATATCTAAGAAATCCATTGAATCTAAATCAAGTTGATCTCTTAAGCTTTCTGCTGGATTTAAATCAGTCACATCTTCATCTGGAGCTACATCTACGATAATGTCTAATACAATGTTTTTAACTTCTTCTTGTGTCATTTTATACATCCCCTTCTTCTATCTTTACGGAATTTAGTATTTTCTAACGAGTACACTTGAATTGATTCCAAGCATACCGAATGAATTATTTAGAATTATATCAACCTTATCTAATTCTTTTGCATTTTCAGTGACAAGGTTTTTAATTGGGCACTCAGGATCAAGATTATCACAATTCATTCCTGGGTGAACGAGATGATCATCAAAACTAGGAAGATTACCTGCAAGCTCTAATGCACCCGCCGCTCCCATACAATGACCAATATGTCCTTTAGTAAAATTAATATGAGTGTTTTCACAAGCATTGAATAATTCTGCAATTGAAATAGCTTCATTAATATCACCAGCTTTTGTACCAGTGGCATGCATG
>CAJXHA010000159.1 GCA_913053615.1 uncultured Bacteriovoracaceae bacterium
TGAGCATCAAAATCCTCTTGTTCTAATGCTTTTTGATAACGAGTATTTAATTCATTTAATTGAGGATCAATAAATATATAATAATCTTTAACCTTAACTTCAGTCTGTGGGATTTTAAAATTTTGAGTCACAAGATAGGTACTATATTCTTTATCAGCTCCTAACTTCTCGCTGGCACGATCAAAGATAAATAAGGGATTAGTATCTGGAGTTAAATCACCATTGAGGATCTTAAATAAGGAAGACTTACCCTTTCCATTTAGACCAATAAGACCAATTTTTTCACCATGTTGAATAACAAAGTCAGACCCTTCAAAGATAACCTTATCTCCAAAGCTTAATTTTAAATTTTGAATTGAACTTAATACACTCATAGACTGAGTATTATAAAGAATCTGGCGAATAAAGTCTTCGCCAGATATGATTATTTATTGAATTTATTATAAAGATTTATTTGAGCTAAGCTCTAATTCTGGAACTTTCACTTCTACGAATCCACGAAATGAACTAATAACCATACAAGCAGAACCTTCTTCACCAACTAGTGCCTGATAAACACCTTGAGTACGGTATCCTTTATCAGCAATAATCGTGGCGTGAAAGTGCTTTCCAGCAGCAGGTGCAGGAGTTACCTTAAAACACACGTCATGAGCTGGGTCAGATAAGTTTTGACGATCCATACGGTAAAAGTTTGTAATTTTTAATTCACCAGCAAATACATTTAATGACACAACTAGTAATAATAAAGTTAGTTTTTTCATATTTCTCTCCTTAAAATAGATAAGACTATCTTACAAATTTAGACAAACTATGCCAAAGTTATTTCATTCAAAGGAGAGCAAATGAAGTTTATCACTCTAATCAGTATCTTTTTATTTGTTGCATGTGCCCATAAGCCAGAAATGAAAGTAAATCATCAAAATATTCAGCCAGGAACAAAAGTTAAGGCCGGTGGTAAAGAGCTTAATCTTCACCAAGGTAAACTTAAAGAAGGTGATGATTTCGTGAGCATTATCAAAAACACGAATGACCAAGAAATTGAAAAGAAAGTGAGCATTATAAGTATTGTTCCAAGTATTGATACACCTGTATGTGAAGAACAAACCCATATACTTGGAGAAAGTGATATTCACCCCAATATTGAACTCATCACCATCTCAAGAGATCTTCCAATGGCGCAAACACGTTTTGCTAAGCTCGCTAAGCTAGAGAATATAACTTATCTCTCTGACTATAAGGATGCTAGCTTTGGTAAAAAGACAGGGCTTTTAATTAAAGAAAATGCCCTTCTCACCAGAGGTGTTATTGTCTTAGATCAGAATGGAAAGATACATCATATGCAATTTGTTGATGAGATTACAGAACTTCCTGATATGAAAAAAGCAATTAGCATCGCCAATAAATTAGTTAAGTAATAAAAAAGGCCAGTTAACCTGGCCTTATTATTTTATGGATTTCTTGGGTTCGTTGGCGTTGGTCTAGGTCTAGAATAACCATCATCAATTTCATAAGTTATTTCTAATTCATCATTTAAGTCTTGAGCAAACTTTAGAGAGTATAAATTTACAGTATTATTATATTCATCATAGAACCAATACCCACCATCTCTCTCTGTTCCAAAAGGTAATTCCTCTCCACGATAGATAACTTTAATAGACTCTTTAAGTGGTCTTTCACCAATTTTAATTCTGATATACTTAGAAAGAGAAACAATATCTCTACCAATATCTGCTAAGCGAGTTCCAAAATCACTGGCACAAGCAGAAATGGCAAAGCCACCAGTCTCTTGAATTACCGCCTCATACCTTGAACCACGGTACGGGCCACTATCACTTGAAAGGTTACGACAATCTTGGAAGTCTGTTTGTTTTAATGCCCCATAAAAACGTACGATATTACCTTTTGATAAAAAGCTTTTGATAATTCCAACAAAAGTTAGAGGATCATAGCGAGATGAATCATCTTTATAACTATGTTCTTTTTCATCACTAACAAAAATAACAGCTAATTGAGAGTTAGGTTTTAAGAAGTCATTATATCTTTCTTTTAAAGCGCGATCTAAGTTACCAAACATTCTCTCAGTACCCCAACCATTATCACCAACATCTAAAACAGCATCTTTAAACACTTGCACAGGGTTTGGAGTAAAACTATCAAAGGGGGAATTAAAACCAAGGTGTTCAGTAATTTCACTAGTTGAATCGCTTTTTTCAGATGTCACAATTCCCATATTCCACTGAACTAATTCTATCTTAGTGAACTCCTGCATAAATAACTCAGCATTCTCAACAATATTATTATGAATTGAAGACATTGAGCCTGAATCATCTATTACAAAAAGAATATCAATACCTGAACTTTTTGAAAGCTCACCTATTACATATCGATTATTACGCTCTTGTCTTGGAGGTGTAAGGTCTTCATATAAGAAATTAGAATCTTTCTCACAACTAGAAAATAAAAAGAGAAAACTTAGTCCTAAAAGTAATTTCATTTCTTCAATCCTTGTAAGCATGAACTTTCGATTGCAGCATTAATATTAAAATAATCATCTCCCCATAGATCACCATCATATGGGAAAACTAATTCATCAGCCCCACGACTACTTGCCTGGAAAGTATGTACTTCATCTTTTTTCATGGTCATTGCACGGTCTTTAAAACGATTCATAAGAGAGATATATTCAACTTTAACAAATCTCATCTTACGAATAATATTTGAAAGAATCACACCACGGTTTTTCCATTGACGACGCTTCTCAGCCTGAATGGTCTTATTTGCAAATGCTATTTTATAATCAGTTTTTGCACTCTTTAATGCTTCGAGCTTTTTAAGTTCTGCTTTTAAATGGTTCTTACCATTATGGTATAAGTTATAAGTAAAAGTTTTTTCAATAAGCTCTGGATCTTCAGCTTTTAAGTGCATATTAATTTTACTGGCCCAGTCTTTATATACGCTTACAAATTGATCAAGCGTCTTTTTCGCACTATCAAATTGGCAGAGTTTAACTTTCGCACTTGAACTCATAAGATATAGCTCTGGCATAAATTTATTTTGAATTAATTCATCCTCAAGGCTTACGACTTGTCCTTTAAGAGTCGAAAAATCATTTTTGATATATGAAATCCATAAAGACTCAATTCTTGCCTGTAAAAAGCGAGGTGAAGACTCTGGAATTAGTGCATAATAGTGCTCACTAGCATCATAAGCATTGGCCTGATAAAGTAATCTAGCTAACATCAGATAATAGTCAACTAACTCATCAACATTCTCACTCTTTTGCATGTATGGTTTAAAAACACTTTTAAGTACACTTGCTGCACGAGCAAGCTCACCATTTCTAGCAAAGTAAATAACTGCTGATTTTGCAAGCTCAATTCTTAAAGGATTTGTTTCTGGTAGGTATTTAATATACTTTAAACTTTCCTCACCTTTTTTAAGAAAACTAAGAGCAAGCATACTTCTATAGATCGCTGACTTTGTCTTAGGAAGGTTTTGCACGATCTTCACACCTTCATCATCAAGATAGAAACTTTTTTCAACTAAGTTCTTAGCAATGTCCTTTCCAATAACTTGTTCAAGAGAAATTTGAACTGGTGTATTTTGATAACTAGCTCTTTGAATAAGGTTTAACCACTCACCCATTGCTAAATGAAATAATCCATTCTCATATAAGAGATAAGTTTTTGCTGCCATGGCCAGCGTAGATGGGTTATTTAGTAAAAGAATCTCATTAAGAGCTTCCTTATTCTCTTTTTTTACAATTCGCATGAGGATCTTTTTAGGAACGCCCTCATTTTGATTGGTTAACATCATTGTGTAAGCATGAATAATAAATGGATTATCTAATTTAACATCTTTAAGCGTTACTAATTCAGTAGCACTTAATTCATTATCAATTCCAACTTTATCAATAAGCTGATTGAGTGCATCTTTATTATCAGCTGAGAACAAGCTTAATGAACTTAATAGCGCGAGGGTAAGAAGTCTCATATACGACTACCTTCTCCAAATAGATAACCAAAAGAGACATATCCCATAGCATTGTGTTTATTCTGAGTTCCGTTTTCTTGTTCTTGTTGATAGAACTCATTTTTTAGACCAATTCTAGATGAGAAGTTCTTCCCAACCCAAAAAGCAACACCTAAATCTAATAAATAAAAATTAGTATTACCATTTGCAAGGGCCATGTCACCGTATCCGAGAGCAATATATTGATCAAAATAAACAACTCTCTCACTACCTAAGCGGAATTTACCATAAACAGTATTATAATTTACAAAAGCATCTGTACTTTTATCAGCATAATCTTTGTCTGGTAGAATATTTTTATCATCAAAAAGTTTCTGACCAGCTTCAGTTAATTCATTTTGATACTCAGTGTATCTAATCCCAAAACTCCAATCCTGATTTAAGTGATAACGATAAGCTAAACCTAATTGACGAGTCGACATATGAGAGTCTGCATTGAAGTTATTTCCCCCCATCATATCAATCTCATGTCTATTTGTGAGACTTGAATAACGCTTATTTATAATTCTTAACTTTTCTTTTTCAATTACCGGTGTCACACGATCATCTGGTACATTTAAAAGATTAAGACGGCGCTCTAAATCATCCATATTTGTCTTAGATTGCTTCTTTGCTTCTTCAGCGGCAAAAAGACTAAGTGAGATTAAGGCAAAAAATAAGATTTTCATATATATTCCTAGTTTCTATTTTCTTTATTATTTAAACTATTATTAAGCATTTGAGTTAACCAACGAGTTGGAATTCCTTCATCCCCTGCATTAGCTTTTAAATCAGCCCACTCAGTTCCAAGAATTGCTAAACGTCCACTTTTTCCATTGATACGATCACAGATCACACCAATCTTATAGCGCTTCTCTCTCTTAGCATCTGCAAGGTCTAGAACATCCTGACAATTCTTTCTCTCAACCCCAGCAACGAAAAGTACTGGATCATAAGATTCTAGCGTTGCTTTTCCACCTAGAGTTATTTTCTGCATACTTCTAGCAAAGTCATCTCTTTGAACAAATTCCATCTCACTAAGCATTGGAGCATTTGGTAATTGACTTAAACGTCCATTAATTGAAACTTTATATTGATCTTCTAGTTTTAATCTAAACTTCTCAGGCATTTGATCAATTAGTGGACTGGCAATAACAATATCCCCGATCTCATCCATTGCTCTTAAGATCATGTCTTGAATTGTATTATCCTTTAAGATACTCGTTCCAAGCACAAGAGTATTACGACCAGAAAGGTTCCTAATATTTAGATCTTGAAAATTAGGATTCATAATATCAAGGTCTGGATAAACAGACTTATAAAATTTAACTTCTTCATTCTTAGTTGAGTCTGTGAAGTAAAGAACATTTGATCTATTTTTAGAGAAGATTTCGACAATAAAACTTTCGCTAGTTTCTACATTATAATCACTCTTCGCTCTTAAATTAAATTGATAGATACCAGACTCAGAAAACTTAACACTTAAACGATTTGTTCTTTGATCATAGCTTACATACTTTTGCATTTCCACTGGCTCAATTGTAACTGCAGGGTCAAGTCTTGAGTCTTCACCGTCACGTACATAGATACTAAAATTCTTTGGCTCATTAAACCCTAAGAACTCGACTTTACCAGCAGGCCACTGTGAGCGGTCAATAACTGGAGCCTTACGCTCTTTTACATTAATTTTAATATCCGTCTCACCACGTTTACAATTATTAGTATTATTATTGCTGTCTTTAACACAAGCTTGATATTTTAAAGTGATTACCTGCCCATTATATGCCGGTGGGATATCATTCCATGAAATATCCATAACACTAGAATAGTTTTCATGATTCTTTGTCACCTTCGTTACAAAATCACCAAAGTTTGGTTTTTCAATCTTTAACTCTGGTGCCATTTCTTTATTTAAATCATAAGCCGAAACTTGTAATGATAGATCAAGACCTTGTGTTACATAATCAGGTGCAACTAACTTAGTCTCAAGTCTCTTATCTTTTACTTTGATTTCAATCTCTTTTTCCGATTGGTGACCTGCTGGGTTAGTTACAATAAGCTTTGACTTATAGGCCTTACACCCATAGTCTCTCCAGCCACCACATGAATCACTTGCTTTAACGTGATAATAATCCGGCTCGAATTCAAGAATAAATTCTTTAGGATCTGAAGTTGTTAGAATCTTAGAGTTACTTGGTAATTTATCACCAACAACTTTAAAAGGACCATCAATATAGTCTGGGTTATCAATTGAGAACTTATAACGAAGAGTACTATTCTCAGTTACCTGAGTTGTATCACTTCCATTAATATCTAGATTTCTTGGTACATCGTAAACAACAAGGCTAATTGTTCTTTCAATTCTTCTCGTTTCATTTGGATCGGTTGTTCCAAGACTAATTTTAAAATTATAAACTTGTACTTTCTTAGTTGGATCCTTAGGGTCATTTCCAGCAAAGTAATTTGGTTGCCAAATAATAGTAAATGTCTCTTCATCGTATTCAGCTCCAAGAGGTAAACCGAGTACTTCAACATCTGGTCTACCTACTTCAACTAAAGCATCGATTTCGATCATTTTCTTAGAGCCCTCATAAAGGTCATAACTATCATCCATATTCAAAGAAATACTTGGACGTGGCTTTGCCTCTCTACGAGTTGGATCTGTATTAAGATCTGCATTTGGATATGGATTATTTTCACAACCAAAAAACGCTAGAAGAAATAAAAAACTAATTGTTCTTTTCATATAAAATCCCATTATTTACCTACTGGCCTTAAAAGGAATGGATAATCTACATTTACGTTAACTCCACCCTTTGGCTTAGGAAATTGCCAATTCATCATTTTATTCGTCATACAGCTCTCTGCTGCTTTATTATTTAGAGAAGATTTACTTACTCTTGCATAATTTAAATAACCAGTTCCACCAATTTGAAATGCTATTTTTACTAACCCTTCAAGACTTGGATTACCTTTTAATTGCTCCTCATAACATCTTCTAATTTGAGAAAGGTACTTTGCAATGGTGGCATTAATAGCATAACGAGAAAGCCCACCATCAAGTACCATATCGCTCTTACTAACAGAAATACTGCTAATCCCAGCTCCTTCACCACTTGCAACTACAGTATTACCATAACCACCAGCACCACCACCGGCACCTTTAGTTCCAACACCACCAAGACCTGCAACTCCTGTATTACCAACAGTTGTTTTCTTTAGGCCTTTACCTAAACCAGTAAGTAATTCTCCACCACTACCAGCATCTCCACCTTTTCCAGCTCCAGCAGTTGCCTTCTTAAGCTTTTGAGGAACACCACCAACGGCCTTAGTTAAAGATTTATCTCCAACCATACCTAAGAAACCTAGGTTTCTTTGTACAGCTCGATGAGCTTTTTGTGCCTTTGTAAGTGGCTTCACCTTAATATCTTTCACACTCTCACGTGCGATATTAACAACATTTACTTTTTCAATCACTCTAACGGTAATTTGATCTTCTTTTTTCTTTTCATCTTCAGGAACAACTTCTTCAGCGGTCATAAAGTAAATAATAGGAACCATTAAAAAGAGAGCTAAAAAGAATATTTCAACTAGTCTATTCATCCAACTAGCTGAATCTTTTTCTTCAATTAACATATCAGAAAATTCTGCAACCCAGATC
>CAJXHA010000160.1 GCA_913053615.1 uncultured Bacteriovoracaceae bacterium
CCTATTGTTGCAATATCATGGGGGTGCAAACCATTTATAGTAAAAGAGATAACGCTTGCTTTATGTTTTGCTTCACCAATTATTTTTAAACCAGGAACTGTCTTTATTTGTTCTGTTGCATAATTAAGAAGTTCTGATTCATATGATTTAATATTATCTAATCCTAATTCATTAATATAATCAATTGCGGCCCCAAGACCTATCACACCTGCTATATTAGGTGTACCAGCTTCAAACTTATGTGGAAGAATATTGTAAGTCGTTTTCTCAAAAGTAACCGTATCAATCATATCACCACCTGCTTGGTAGGGTGGCATTTCATTGAGAATATCCTCTTTACCATAAAGCACGCCAACACCTGTTGGCCCAAACATCTTATGACCAGAAAAAGCTAGATAATCACAATCTAATGTTTGGACATCAACTTTTTCATGCGCAATGGCCTGTGCACCATCAAGTAATACTCTGGCATTCTTGGTTTTGGCCTTTTTAATTATGTCATTTACAGGGTTAATGGTACCTAAGCTATTTGAAATATACACAAGACTAACGAGCTTAGTTTTATCAGTAATCATATTTAGCGATTCTTCAAGTAAAAGCTCCCCTTGATCATTAATGGGCATAACTTTTAAAATGGCTCCAGTTTTCTCACATACTCTTTGCCATGGAACAATATTTGAATGATGTTCCATTGTACTAATCAGAATTTCATCACCGGCTTTAAAATAATATTCACTAAGAGATTGAGCAACTAAGTTGATTGAATCAGTTGTTCCCTTGGTGAATATAATCTCATGTCTTTCTTTTGCGTTTATAAGGCTTTGAACTTTATCACGTGTTTGTTCAAAGTGATCAGTGCTTACTTCACTTAAAGTGTGAATACCTCTGTGCACATTTGCACACTCATGCAGATAGTACTGTTCAAGTTTATCCATTACACTTTGTGGTTTTAAAGTAGTGGCCGCACTATCAAGATAAATGATTTTTGTACCTTTATAGTCTTCATTCATTTGAGGGAAGTCTTCGCGAGCTTTAGTGATATCCTTAGTCATTTTGCCCTTCTTTTTTAATTAAGGCCTCTTTTGCCAATTTAAAAATATCTTGGTCTTTAATTTTTAAAAGCACATCATTTGAAAATGCACGAGCAAGAATTTTTCTCGCTTTATCACTTGGGATACCGCGGGCATTAAAATAAAAAAGTTCATCTTCGCTAATTTGACCAGTTGTTGAGCCGTGTGAGCATTTAACATCATCAGCAAAAATTTCTAATTGAGGTCTTGAGTGAGCATGTGCACCTTTATGTAATACAAGGTTTTTATTCAATTGATTACTCTCTATAAGTTGAGCATCTTTTTCAACTTTAATTAGACCAGTAAAGATTCCATGGCTTTTATCTTTCATTACACCTTTGTACAATTGGTGAGAATATGTATGAGGAGCATTATGAGAGATAAAAGAATTTGTATCATGATGCTGGGAACCCATTAGATTATACACACCACTTATTGTCGTCTCTGCATTATCAGCATCTAAAGTGGCTGCTAAATTATTTCTAGAAAAGCTACTTCCTAGATCAATCGTGATATTTTTAAATTTAGCATCTCTTGCAAGCACAGCTCTGGTATTATTAATAATTGAGCTTTTATCGTTTAATTCCTGTAAATAAGTAATATCAAGACTTGCATTTTCTTTTACATAAACAGATTTCGCACAATTAATAAATCCACTAGCTTCTTCAGTACTACTGTAAGTTTCAAGTAGGTGAGAGCTTGAATTTGTTTCAGCTAGGATATGTAAATGAGAGCTTGTATGTTTAGCAAATTCAGAAGTATTAATGTGCTGAATAAGTATTTTATTTTCTTTTTTAAGTTCTAAGAAATATTGATTTAAACCATGGGCCTCAATTAAATGCATGACAGCTTCATCACTTAAGAGCTTAGTGTTTTTCTCTTTTATGAGTTCAATATCTTTTTGATTCTCTTTACAAAGTTTTTTAATACTAATGTCTTTGTCAGAGTGAGCTAATTCACCATTAATAAAAACCAGGTTAGAGAAAAGGGGATTAAGTGTATACTCAAGTTTACTTTGTGCTTGTTTAGTAATGTCCATTTCTGGAAAATATTTTGCAAGATCAGTGTATTTCCACTTTTCAACCCTTTGATTAGGTAAACCCATTTCACTAAGCTTACTTAATGAAAACTTAGAGAGTTCTCCAATCGGATTATCATATTTTTGAGCTTCTTTTATTTCCATTATTGATGATCCTTAATAATCCAATCATAGCCTTTTTCTTCAAGCTCTAGAGCAAGAGACTTGTCTCCAGACTTAACAATTTGTCCCTTATAAAGAACATGTACATAGTCAGGCTGAATATAGTCTAATAAACGCTGATAGTGAGTAACCAGAACAATTCCATTATATTTTGATTTAAGTGAATTAACACCTTTGGCCACTGTTTTAAGAGCATCAATATCAAGGCCTGAATCAGTTTCATCTAAAAGTGCTAGTCTTGGATTGAGTAGAAGCATTTGTAAAATTTCATTCTTCTTTTTCTCGCCACCAGAGAAACCTTCGTTTACTGCACGATCAAGAAAATTTTCACTCATTTCAAGTAGAGGTAATTTTGATTTCACATATTCACGAAACTCAGCTTCTTCCATTTGTGATGCACCCTGATTTTCAGAAATTGCATTAAAAGACTCACGCATAAATTCAATATTGGTAACACCTGGGATCTCTACCGGGTATTGAAAGCCTAAAAAGATTCCTTCACGACTTCTTTCATATCCTTCCATTTCACTTATATCAGTCATTTTTCCATTGATATCAAATTCAAGTTCACCGCTAGTCATTTCATAATCAGGATGGCCTGCAATTACTTTTGATAAAGTTGATTTACCACTTCCATTAGGTCCCATTATAGCGTGAACCTCTCCGGCCTTGACTTCAAAATTGATTCCATGAAGAATTTCATTGTCTTCAACACTTGCTTTTACGTTTTTTACACTTAACATTTTCTTATTCCTATTATTTTGTATTTTTTATTAACCTACTGAATTTTCTAGTTTCATCTCTATGAGCTTAACTGCCTCCACACTAAATTCTAGTGGGAGAGTTTTAAAAACATCCTTACAAAAACCATTTACAATTAAACTGATTGCTTTTTCAGGATCAATTCCACGTGATTGAAGGTAGAAAAGTTGTTCTGCACTAATTTTAGAAGTCGAAGCTTCATGCTCAACAGTTGCAGTATTATTTTTTACATCTATGTATGGGAAAGTGTTTGCGGCACACTTATCACCAATAAGCATTGAGTCGCATTGAGAGTAATTTCTTGCATTCTCTGCACTTGGCATTATTTTTACTTCACCACGATATACATTCTCAGATTTCTCTGCACTTATACCTTTAGAGATAATGGTTGATTTTGTGTTCTTACCGATATGGATCATCTTGGTCCCTGTATCAGCTTGCATATAATTATTTGTAAGTGCTACCGAGTAAAACTGACCTTCTGAATTATCACCTTGTAGGATACAGCTTGGATATTTCCATGTAATTGCACTTCCAGCTTCTACTTGCGTCCATGAGATTTTAGAGTTTTTACCCTTGCAAAGTCCACGCTTTGTCACAAAGTTATAAATTCCTCCAAGACCTTCTTTATTACCAGCATACCAGTTTTGTACAGTTGAATACTTCACTTCAGCATCATCTAGGGCCACGATTTCAACAATGGCAGCATGTAATTGATTTTCATCTCTTTGGGGAGCTGTACATCCTTCAAGGTAATTAACGTAGCTTCCTTCATCTGCAACAATTAGTGTTCTTTCAAATTGTCCTGTTTCTTTAGCATTGATTCGAAAATAGGTAGAAAGATCCATCGGACATGTTACACCTTTTGGAATATAGACAAATGATCCGTCAGAAAAAACTGCACTATTAAGAGCGGCGTAATAGTTATCTCTTACAGGTACAACCGTACCTAGGTACTTTTTTACAAGATCAGGGTATTTTTCAATTGCTTCACTTATTGAACAAAAGATCACACCTGCTTTTTCTAAGTCCTCTTTCCAAGTAGTTCCTAAACTAACTGAATCAAATACAACATCAACTGCGACACCTGTAATCCTCTTTTGTTCCTCAAGTGGTATTCCGAGTTTTTCAAAGGTTGCCAGAAGCTCTGGATCAAGGTCATCAAGGCTATGAGGCTTTGCTGATTCCGCTGTTTTTGGTTTGGCATAATAGTATAAACTTTGAAAATCAATTTCTGGTATTCTTGAATATTGCCAAGTAGGGTGTTCTAATTTTGTCCATGTTTCATAGGCCTTAAGTCTATAATCTAAGAGCCATTCAGGTTCGTTTTTCTTTTTTGAAATAAGTCGAATAACATCAGGGCTAAGGCCTTTTGGAAACTCTTCGCTTTCAATATTTGTTTCAAAGCCCCATTTATATTCTTCTTTAATTTTATTTTCAATTGAACTCATGTTGAGTTTCCTTTTTGCTAATTAAGTTTTTTATATCAATTAAATTATTTTCTATTAATAAATCCTTTAAGCTTAAGTCTTGAAAAAAGAGAGTCAGGTATTGATTAAGTCTATTAACAGGAGTTGTGATATTGCAGGTATCAATGAGTGAACATTTCATTTTTACACAATCCATAGCAAACTTCTTTCCTTCAATAAGTTCACTTAATTCGAGATAGCTAATATTGTTTAAATCTGCCTTTAAGAAGTAACCGCCTTTAACGCCTTTAGTAGAATCAAGTATGCCAGCAGTGTTCATGACTTGCATGACTTTAGCAGTTGTATCAAATGGAATATTAAATTTTTCGCAAACTTCACGGGCCGTAGTGAGGGTTTCGTTTGAGTTGGTTTTCTCAGCTTTTTTGTCCACAATGTATTTGAGTACCATAAGAGCGTACTCAACTTTCTTATTGATTTTTAACATGTTATTCCCGCAATAATTTTAATAAGTTAAAATAGGTTATTTTTACCCTTATTTAAATTAAGTTAATTTTTATCTTATTTAAGCGAAATATACAAGAAAAATGGGTTGGAAAATGAGTAAATAAAGGAAATAATTAGAACATGATTAAAGAAATAGCAAGACCTTATAGACGATCTCGTCAATTAAAAGAGCTCAGTGAACTCTATGCTCAATCACAGGGCAATAAGTCTGCCATAATTTGGCAAAATAATGATGGGCATAGATACGTATATTCCTCAGATTATTTTAATATAAATAAGAAGTTCAGAACCTTTATGTTTGTCATTAAAGAAAGTGCTGGATTTGATTTATCCAAACCTATTTATATCCGTTTTGAAGAAGGGATGATGTTTAAGGCAACGGGCCTAAATATGATTGAAGAGTGTTTAACATTAAAAATGCCTGAAGAATTTATGGCATATGAGTATAGGGATTACCCACGTATCAAATTTACTCCAGATGATAGTGAGTTTGCACATATTATTTTAGAAAGTGATCTCGTTAAAAGTGCAACTCAAGAGTTAAGTTTTCAAATTATCGATTTCTCAGAACAGGGAATTGCTTTAAATCTTTCTGATATACACCTGCGAAAATTTAAAGAATCAAAGAAGATTATTTTAAAGAAGCTCTTTATGGTCTCCCTTGCAAAAGAAATTGAGCTAGATTTAATTTATCATAAAAAAATTCGTTATAAAAAAGATGGGGAAATATACACAAGTAATCGTTGTGGCCTAAAAACAAAACAACCAATAGAGCAATATCTATTAAAGCTATACTCTCATTAAAATTACATACGACTCGGACATTTAATGCCTAAGAGCTCTAGGCCCTTACTAAGTGTTTTTGCCGTCTTTAGACTTAGGTGAACACGAGCATTTTTTAAAGCTTCATTATCATTTTTTAATACCGGACAATTTGCATAAAATTGATTAAAACTCTTTGCTACATCGTAGAGGTAATTGGCCAGTATATTTGTTTTGTTTTCTTTAAGTGCCTTTTCAATAATATCGTTAAAGTTTAATAGATGAAGTGCTAGATTTCCTTCATAAGCGTCAGTTAAAAGAGTAAAGTCTACTGACTCAGGTATACTTGTCTTAGCAAGCATAGATTGAATACGTGCGTATACGTATTGAATATAAGGCCCACTTTCTCCATCAAGTTTAAGCCATTCTTGCATATCAAAAACAATTTTCTTATTAGGATCAATTTTATTCATTCCAAATTTAATTGCACCTTTAGCAATCTCTTTTGCTGTTTCTTCTATTTCAGTTTGATCCCATTCACCAATATACTTATTTAAATAATCATTTTTTATTTTTTCTTGCATATTATCTATGAGATCTTGTAGAGGAACGATATTCCCTTTACGTGAACTCATGGCACCATCAGGTAATTCAACCATTTCATATTGTAGGTGATAGCAGTTTTTAGCATTTTCAAATCCCATAATCTCTAAGGTTTTAAAAACTTGTTTGAAGTGAAGTGCTTGACGATTGTCTACAACATAAATACTGCGCTCAACATTATGATCTTGAAATTTTCTGCGTGCAAGTTCAACGTCTTTAGTTGCATAAAGTCCTGTGCCATCACTCTTAAGAAGTAGACAGAAACCTAATTTATAATCACTTAAATCAATTCCAATCGCTCCATCATCTTTAATGAAGAGCCCTTTATCATAATATTCTTTTATAAGTTTTACTGAATCACTATCAACAGTGCTTTCCCAGTACCAATGATCAAATTCAACATCGGCCCATTTATATACATCTTTCATTAAATCAATAGACCACTCACGTGTTTCTTGCCATAGATCAAAATACTTACCAGAACCTGCTTCAATCTCTTTTAGGATTTGAGTGAGAATTTTACGGTTCTCTTCTTCTTTAGCAGTCCCTTTTTCTTCTTCTAAAAGATTATTACCTTTAGTGTAAAGAGTCCCCAGCCAAGCTCCTTTACGATCCTCACTTGGAGCTTTTTGATCAGTGTAATGAGTGTAATACCATAAACATTTAGCAACATGTGTTCCCACATCTCCAGGGAAAGTAGTCGCTATTGTTTCTACACCAGCAAAGCGATGAAGTTTGATAATTGCATCCCCAAGGCATAGATTTCTCATATGGCCTACATGCATTTCTTTATGAGTATTGGGTTGAGAAAATTCAATAATTGTTTTCTCACTTCTTTTTACTATATCACCAGTAAGACAAATATTTTTTAATATAAACTCAGCACTTAGTTTGAAGTTTAAGTATGGGCCCATTGCAGTAATAGACAAAACATAATTATTCTCGTTTGGTTCTTTAATTTTTTCTGAGAGTACTTTAGATATTTCTGGCGGTGACTTTTTTAAGTCCTTACTCATTTTAAAACAGCCAAACGCAAAGTCACCATTTTCTAATTTGGGTGGAATGCTTAACATTGAGTATATTTCTTCTAATTCAATATCCTTACTGAATGACTCGGAAATAGCCTTTTGAATTAGTTCACTAAGGTATAGTTTAACGGGATTATGTAATTTGAATTCCATATTTTACTCTCTATTAGGGCTCAAGGAGCGGGCAAATAAGCTATATTTAAAGTCGCAAGTGTAAAACTACGATAAGTATTAAAAATAACATGTTTTGGGGTATATGAAAATATTTTATATGTTGTTCAAGATTCCAGTTAGAGT
>CAJXHA010000161.1 GCA_913053615.1 uncultured Bacteriovoracaceae bacterium
TAAATAGGTGAGAATGAATTCTTTTTTTATCTTTTATTTGACGCAAAATTTTTAATGCAGCATATTTATTATATGTATTTTTTGATCTTAATAACCATATTTCTTGGTTTGATTTTCTTTCTAACTTGGCCAAACCGTCTAAAGTCCGGTGTGCAAAGCTTTTATAATAAGACCTTTAAAATTGAACCCACAAATGAAATAAGTGTTCTCTCTTGGAATATGGCCTATTTATATGGTCCTGGTAGTGAAGGTATAAACTATGCTAAGAAAGACCAAGTGTTTTTTAAACATAAATTAAGTGAAGCAATTGATCTTCTAAAGCGCTCCAATGCCGATATCATTCTCTTACAGGAAACTGATTTTAAGGCAAAGAAAACCCACTATATTAATCAGGCAAAAGAAATAGCAGATGCACTAGGCTATAATTATGCCCCTGCAAAATCATGGCATTGTCGCTATGTACCTTATCCAATGAAAGATTTTAAAAACCACTTTGGTTATGTAGAATCAGGTGGAGCTGTATTATCAAAATTTCCTATAAAAGATAATTATATTCATCTCCATAAAAAGCCTAAAAAGAACTACTTCTTTAACTTATTTTATATATTTCGTTATTCACAAATTGTGAGTTTAGAAATTAATAATAAAGTTTATCAAGTTGTTAATAATCACCTTGAGGCATTTTCTAAAGAAAATCGCTCAGAACAAGCTGAGTTCTTATTAAAGGAACTTAGAGATAAAAATATTTTACTTATAGGTGGAGATCTAAACACATTACCAAGTTCTGCTATAAAAAAATCTAACTTTACTCCCTATGATATTGAAGATTTTATCGATGATAAAACATATGACCTTTTTGCGGGAGTGTATAAGGATGTACTTGATACTTCTTTGTATCAAGCGGATGAAAAAAAATACTTTACCTTTTCAAGTGCGCATGAAGATAGAAAATTAGATCATATTTTCACGCCTCATAATGTAGAGGCGTTAAATTTTGAAGTGATTAAATCTAAAGTTTCTGATCATTACCCAATAAAGTGTACTTTAAAACTTTCAACTCACGGCTAAAAAATTAGTTTTCTACAATAAGTTTTTGTCCTGGATAAATTTTACTTTTATATATTCCATTTATCTTTTTTAACTTAGTCACAGTCATATTATGTTTTTCAGCAATTTTTAAAAGATAATCACCTTTTCTTACAATATAATGACCTTGGTTTGATAGTGGTAAATAAAGCTTTTGACCTACATATATAGTCTTTCTTGAAAGTTTATTTTCTTTAATAATTTTCGAAATACTAGTGTGATTGATGCGAGCAATATTATATAAATTATCACCACGCTTTACGGTGTACACATATCTTTCAACTGCATCACCAGGTAACTTAAGTTTTTGTCCAATATAGATCTTAGAACTTCTTAGATTATTAATTCTTTTTAGTGTTTGAACAGATGTTGAATTGCGCTTAGCAATTTGAATAAGGTTATCACCAGAGCTTACTTTGTAATAATGAGGTGTAGCTTTCTTTGCAATTCTTCTATCTCTTTTAATTTCATGATTGATTTTATCAAAAGAGCTATAGTTCTTATCAGGTAAAATTATATTATAACCACCACGAACATATGGAATAGATCTCCAATAGATATCTGGATTAAGTTTTTTGATTACATTAACAGAGACACCTGTCTTTTTAGCAAGTGTATTGATATTAATTGAACGCTTTAATTTTAATTCTTTGGTATTAGCAAACATATCATAGCTAGATTTTTGGATATTGATTCCATATTTATCCGGCTCACTTAATAAGAGCATAGCTGCAATAACCTTTGGTACATAGTGACGAGTTTCTTTAGGCAGTACTTTCTTTTTAGATAATTCATAATAGTCTCTTGTATTAGCACCACGAATTCTACGGATAACTCCATATTCACCAGCATTATAGGCACTCAGTGCAAGTTCCCATGATCCAAAAATATTATATAAGTCTTGAAAGAATAGGGCAGCAGCTTGAGTTGATTTTATAATACTTCTTCTCTCATCAATTCCTGAACGTACAATTAAACCATATCTTTTGGCAGTATCTTTAATAAATTGCCAAGGTCCTACAGCATTGGCGTGACTTTTGGCACCTAGGTAATATCCAGACTCAATTAAGCCAACGTAGTAAAGTTCCTTTGGTAGACCGTAGTCTTCAAAAGTTTTTTCTATGATTGGCTTGTACTTTTCACCATTTTTAATAAAACGTTCAAAGCGTGCTTTATCTCTTTTTCCAAAGTAGTTCATCCAAAATTTCACTTTGTCATTTTTTACAATTTTTAAGAAATATGGCTTTTCAGTTTTCTCATCAAGAATAATTGTATCCAATTCTCTTTTTTGACTATCATATTTATATTGATTAATGACTTGGCTAGGAGATGATTTTTGATATTTTTTACTGGGTTTTATATGAGCACAACTAATAAGAAAAAGAGGAGTTATGAAAGGTAGAATTTTGAACACTATAATATCCTTTGTTGCTTTTTTTCTATTTTAATGCAAATGCTAAGAAGCATCTAGCAGGTAGAACTTACTGCCTTTAAATATAGGATATTATATTTATTTTACTTAATTATTGCGGGTTACTTGTTCGAAATAGTCAAGATTGGATTTCTTCTTTATATCTGGCAATCTTGATTGAATATCACCAAAGAAAATATCATCATCCTCACGCGCCTTTCTTAGGGGGTATTCGATGCCAATTGCGTTGTCTTCTTTGATAACTTTAAAGTCTTTACTTGGATTTTGAGCCAAGTTCTTGGTGTATTTAAACATAAGATCTGGATCCCAAAAATATAGTTCTTTGTGCTCTTCATCTTTTTGAGCCCATTTTGCATTGGCCATAGCAAGCTTAATAAAATTAGGTTGGTTATTTGATATTGGACTTCCAATATATTTCATCGGTGCAAGAACTCGCATCGAGCAATTTTTTATAAAATTCTCGTCTAAAAGACCAGCTGTACTTAGAAAGCTGGCACCGAATGCGGAACAACCTGAGCCTTCACCGTGCAGTGGGGAGTTAACGAGACCATAAAATTTATCAATTTGATTTTGTTTAAAGTGCTCATAGTAATCAGCAAGCTTTTGAGCCGCTTTATGTGAAATATTCCATCGCATAAAGTTTATTCTCTTGCCAGTTTTCTTATAATTATCAAGTTCAGGAATTAACTCTTCTTTTGTTTCTAGTCTTCCTGGAAAACTATGCCAAAGAATTCCAAGTCCTATTTTCTTTTTAAGTAAGAGTGGCACCGCATTCAAGTTAGATGCAACCATGCCTGTAAGTATATGCTCTTTTTCACCTTGTTCATTTTGAAATTGAATATCTATATTTACGTGCCCCATAAAACGAGGTTTGAAGGAATATTTGTTAATAATTATAGTACGTGCCAATTTACTTGGACTTTCCCAATTTAGTCCAAAAGGTGATGGAATAAAATAAAGGGTGAGTTTGGCATTTTCCATATATTTCCTTTACAAATATCTTTGAATTTTTAGATACTTATTTTAAAGCACAATTATAGGAAAAGATTATGAAAAATGAAATAAAAGAATTTACGCCTCTTGCTATTGGTTTGGGCATAATCATTGGCATTATTATGACTGCGGCCAATGTATACCTAGGACTTTATGCTGGTATGACTGTCTCGGCTTCTATTCCAGCAGCTGTTATTGCGATGGGAGTTTTTAAGGGAATTCTCAAAATTAACAGTGTCCATCAGTCAAATATTGTGCAAACAATGGCAAGTGCTGGTGAGTCTTTAGCGGCTGGAATAATCTTTACTCTACCTGCACTCGTTCTCGTTGGTGCTTGGAAGGATTTTGCTTTTTGGCCAACTACAATGATTGCCATTAGCGGTGGACTCTTGGGGGTGGTGTTTATGATTCCCCTTAGAAGTGCACTTATAAAAAATGAAAAAGAACTTATCTATCCAGAAGGCGTTGCCTGTGCAGCTGTATTACAAGCTGCTGGTAGTGATGTAGAAGGTGATAGTGAAGCAGGTAAAAAAGGATTTCTTTCGATTTTAAAAGGACTTTTTATTGGAGGCTTTTTTAAATTCTTTGCTAGCGGTATTTCAATTTTTGTAGGTAGTGTTGAGTTTGCTAAGAAGGCAGCTGGCAGTACATGGTTTATTGGTAGTGATATTTCACCCGCTCTTATCAGTGTGGGTTATATTGTACGTTTAGAAATAGCCATTTTAGTTTTTATTGGTGGTCTTATTGGATTTAGTGTTTCTATACCAATGTTGGGAACACCTATTGGAATGGAAGACCTAGGTGCACTCGATTTAGCTTGGACTCTTTGGTCTACAAAAGTGCGCTATCTTGGTGTTGGTGCCATGATTGTTGGTGGTGTTTGGTCAATCTTTTCTGTGCGCCAAGGAATTAGTGCAGGAATTCTTGGTCTAAAAACTGCTTATGCAAAGGGGAACGAGCAGGCAAGTCGTATCGATACTGATATGCCTTTGATGGGAATGATGACTATTTTATTGGTATGTTTTTTTATCATGCTCTTTTTATATAATTCTTTAATTGGAAGTTTAGGCCTTAGTATTTTTACAACTTTTCTTATGATTATTTGTTCTTTTTTATTTGTGGCCGTATCAAGTTATATTGTTGGTCTGGTAGGAAGTTCTAATAACCCAGTTAGTGGGATGACGATAAGTGCACTATTAGTTAGTGCTGCACTATTTTTAATACTTGGTGAAAAAGGTGATAGTGCTATTTTATCTACTTTAGGAGTTGCAGCTGTAGTCTGTTGTGCCGCTTGTACCGCAGGTGATTGTTCGCAAGATTTAAAAACAGGCAGTATTATCGGAGCTACCCCAAAGTATCAACAATACGCTCAGATTTTAGGTGTTGTTATTCCGGCATTTACTATTGCACCGGTGCTTACTCTTTTACATACAGCTTATGGAATTGGAGATGGATTAAAGGCACCGCAAGCTTCATTATTTGCTTCTATCACTGAAGCTCTCTTTGGTAAGGGTGAATTACCTGTGAATATGGTTATTTATGGAATGGTTTTAGGTGTTTTAGTTTTATTAATTGATAATATTTTATTAAAAGATAAAAAGTTTAGACTCCACCTTATGCCAATGGCAGTAGGAATTTATCTGCCAGTTACATTGGCCTATCCAATTTTATTTGGTGGATTGATTCGTTACTTTGCTGAAAAAGCTAGAACTGAAAAAGTAGATGATGCTAAAGACCAAGGTGTTTTATTAGGTTCTGGTTTGATTGCAGGTGAGGCTATTATGGGAGTTGGTGTGGCCCTTATGCTCTATTTCTTTGGAGATGCACTCAAACCTAATATAGGGTTAATGACAAAAGAAATGCTCTCGCTTATTTTCTTTTTCGGTTTAGGTTTTTACCTTTATCGTAAGGCGAGAAATTCTTAGTGCTTTTTTTACAAATTTTAATTTATATTGGTGGTCCTTATTTCTTTTTAAGATTTAAGGACCATAAAGCTATAGATACTTTATCTCCAGTTGTTTGTTGTTATGTTCTAGGTGTTTTCTTAGGAAATCTTCCATTTCTTAATTTAAATTCAAGTCTTGCTAATGAATTTGCTGAAATCTCTGTGCCACTGGCAATACCATTATTATTGCTTTCAACTGATCTTATTAAATGGTCGCGACTTGCTCGCAAGACCGTTCTTTCTTTTGTCTTTATTCTGTTAAGTGTAATGCTTGTAAGTTTTGTAACAAGTTTTTTCTTTAAAGATATTATAGCTGATCATTGGAAGGTTGCAGGAATGCTTGTAGGTGTTTACACCGGTGGTACTCCTAATATGACTGCTATAGGAAAAAGCTTAGAAGTTACTAATGAAGTCTTCTTATTAATGAATGGTGCAGATCTCATATTAGGTGGACTATATCTTTTATTCATTTTGTCTATTGGCCATCGATTAATGGGAAAAGTTTTAATTCCATTTAAAAAAGGTAAGGGAGAAAGTGATGAGTATGAACTTGATGAAGAGTTTTTAAAATTGAATTTACTGCCTAAGATAAAAAGAATCTTTCTCTTTTTAGGAATTGCTCTATTAGCACTTGGTATATCTGCTGGCTTGGCATTCTTATTCCTAGGTTCATTACATCCAGCTGTGATTATCTTAGGTATAACGACTATCGGTATTGGGATTTCATTTAAAAAATCAATTAGAGAACTTAAGGGAAGTTATGAAGTAGGCGAGTTCTTATTATTAATTTTTTGCGTTGCTGTAGGAAGTATGGCCAATATTCAAAACCTTGCCAATTCTAGTATGGACTACTTGCTATTTGCGGGAATAGTAATGATTGGTTCAATCATACTTCATTTGATTTTATGCATTATATTTAAGATTGATAAGGATACAGCTATTATAACCTCTGTTGCAGGTGTTTTTGGTCCTCCTTTTGTTGCTCCTATGGCAGAAGCTCTTGGGAATCGTGAAATTATCATCTCTGGACTGACTAGTGGACTCGTTGGTTATGCACTTGGAAATTACCTTGGAATTGGTCTGGCCTATTTAGTTCAAAGCTTTTGAATCAATACATTGCATTAACTGAATAATAACTCAATAAAGGCCGTTATGCTTTTGTAGAGCGGCACTTAAGTTCCTTTTATATTGATTTTGTGCACCTAAAAAGATAAAACTGTCACAAAAAAATTAAAGGGTTTATCGTGCAAAATAGAATAGTTATAACAGGTATTGGACTCACTGCGCCTAATGGTAATAATCTCTCAGACTTTAGACAAAATCTTTTAAATAAAGTTTCTGGTATTAAAAATCAAGAAGTACGTTATATGGGGACTCACCCTGCTGGGCTTTGTGATTTTGATGAATTTAAGTATCAGAAAAAGAAAACAAGAAAACGTGGAACTCGTGCCGGTAGTATAGCTATTTATTGTGCTAATGAAGCGATTGCTGATAGTGGAATTGATTTTGATTCATTAGATAAGAATATGGTGGGTACATACTTAGGTATTACTGAGCATGGTAATGTTGAAACTGAAGAAGAAATTTTTCAATTACACCAAAATAATCTAGATACAGCTTTCTGGTCTCACCATCATAATCCAAGAACAGTAAGTAATTCACCAGCAGGTGAAGTAAATCTTAATCTTAATATCACTGGACCTCATTACACTATTGGTAGTGCTTGTGCTGGTGGAAATATGGGTGTGATTCAAGGGGTACAACAATTAATGCTTGGTGAAGTAGATTTTGCACTATGTGGTGGAATCAGTGAGTCACCTGCAACATTTGGTATCTATGCCGCATTTGCTGCTCAAGGTGCTCTAGGTAGCCATGAAGATCCAACTAAGGCCTCACGTCCGATGGATAGTGATAGAAATGGAATTGTTATTTCAGAAGGTGGATGCGTTTATACTCTTGAAAGACTTGAGGATGCACTTAAAAGAAATGCAAAAATCTACGGTGAGATTATTGGATATGCCACAAATACTGATGCAACTGACTTTGTTCTTCCAAATACTCAAAGACAAATGGAATGTGTATCAAAAGCTGTAAAAAGAGCAGGTATTGAATTAGGTGATATTGATATTGTAAACATGCATGC
>CAJXHA010000162.1 GCA_913053615.1 uncultured Bacteriovoracaceae bacterium
AGATTCATAGTGATTTTCAAGAGGAATTTATAAAGCAATTTGATCTTAGTATTGATTATCTAATTGGTCTCAATCAAGATCATTATTTTATGCTAGATTTAATTAAAGAAAGAGAATCTTTTGCTGAAAGTAATTTGAATAAAGAATTTAATTTTAAAGATACTTTTAATACTTGTTTTGAAAAGCAAAACTTCGCTGCACTCATTAGTCAGGTTAAATCGGAAATAGCTTTATTTGATTATAGTATTGGGCATCAACATACAATGAATATAAATACAGTATTTGAATTACTAAATAGGGATTCAAAGCTTAATAGACAGGTCTCATTTGTTTATTTATTTGCAAAACTTTTAAATATTAAAGATGAAGCTTCTTTACTAGATTGTATGATTGCATGTTATTTAAAAGATATTGGTCTCACTCAATTAAAAAGACCTGCAAATTATAAAGAATATTTAATAGATGATAACTTTGGAAAAGCTGCACCTTACACGCTTTTTATGCTAAATAAAACCAACTTAGACTTAAGTCTTCTAATCAAGAGAATTCTTTTGGAAGTTCACGAGCTCTATGATGGTAGTGGAGCACCTAAAGGTAAAAAGGAAGATCAAATACATATACTTTCTCAGGTATGTTCGCTGGCAAACATACTATTTCAATATAGCGATGATATGGATGTGATTGCTAATAAATTAATTAAAGCTCTTGAGATAGATGGCAAGGTTTATGCTTATCATCCAGAGGTCTTAAAAAACCTAGAGTACTTGTTTTCACAATCCTAGGTTTTTTAAAAGTGCATCAATATCTTCTTGGGATTGTGTCTCATCGGAGACGGCAACTGATGATCTCTGAATATTTTTGAATTTATCAGCTAACCATACGAAGCGAGTTTTTAAAGCATCAATATTTAATCCTTGTGCTTTTTCTTCTTTAGAGTCAGAGATATTTTGGATAAGTCTCTTCATAACATCAACTAAGTCAAATAAGGCAGCTCCCACCACACTAAGTAGTTCCTTGTCCTCACATTGTGATGATTTGTAACCAATAGTTTTACCTAGTTCAGCTAATGTACCAGTGGTATGAGCATCTAAAGACTTGGCCGCTCCCATAATTCGATCAATAGTTTGTCCAAATTTCTCTAGGAGAGCTGGATCTTCTTCATCTTCAAATTCATCTAATATTTCTTCACATGTATCAAGTAAGTCTTTTGATTCTTGGCAGAACTCATCAACCACTTCGGCCATGCTTTCATCTTTTAACATAGACATAATTTAATTTATCCCGGAAAGATTTTGTCGATTTTCTCTTTTAAAGTTGTAATTGCAAATGGCTTAACGATAAAATTACTAACTCCAGCTTTAACTGCAATAACTACATTTGACTGCTCTGCTTCCGCTGTAATCATTAAAAAAGGTAGCTTTTTAAATCTTTCATCTGCACGAATGTTTTTTAATAAGTCTAGACCACTTAGTCCTGGCATATTCCAGTCTGAAACGATGAATTCAAAAGGTGCACCTTCTTCATGTGCCTTTTGGATCATTTCCCAAGCAGGTTTACCATCATCAGCTTCCGTTAAGTTATTACAACCCATTTTAGTAAGCATGTTTTTAATAATTTTTCTCATGGTACTCATGTCGTCAACAATTAAAATTTTTTGTTTCGGATTAAACGCCATATTGCCTCCGTATTATATTATTCACTTATTATATTTATTTTTGAAAAATATGATATTTTTTATTTAAAAAAAATTAATATTCATTATAATTTAAGTATGTCTGAGTCATTTCTACCAGTAAGATTAAAAACACTAAAAGCTGATTTATCACTTGGCTTTCAATTATATCTTCAATTACCCCATAAGATGATTCTCTATGCGGTAGAAGATTCTATACTAGAACAGTCTAGGATGGATGCGTTAAAATCTAAGAAGGTGCGCAAACTCTATATCAAAGACAGTGATGAAAAAAAATATCAAGAATTTATAGATAAGAGCTTAAGCCATGTTATGGAAGATGCTAATGCAAGCATTGAGGATAAGGCCAATGTGGTTGGTGAGAGCTCTGAAAGTTCTGCAGAACAAATTTTTGAAAAGCCAGCAGAGAAGGGAAGTTACCTGACAGCGCAGTCTACCTCTCAAAATTTAATTAAGTATTTAAGTGCGAATGATAAATTATTAAAAGGTATTTTTAGTCGTAAGCTAAGTGAAGAGGATACTTCTTCAGATACACTTATGCACAAGCATGCTGTTAATAGTGCGAGTTTAATTATTGGTTTTGCAGAGTTTATGCAAGTTGATAAGAGCTTAGTGGAGATCATGGGGATGACAGGGCTTTTTCATGATATAGCCTTTACACTCTATGATCAGCAATACAAACAGACATTTTTTAAAAGATTAGAAGATCTTAGTGCAAATGAGCTAACTAAGTATAAGGAGCATCCAAGACTTGGTGTAGAGCTCTTGCAAGATAAGGACTATGCATCTAAAGAGCTTATTGACTATATTCTCAATCATGAAGAGCGCTTAGGTGGCAATGGGTTTCCAAGTAAAGTTCAAAAATTATCCAAAGAACAAGCAATTATAAATTTATGTATCCATTATGATCGTTATTTAACTTGTCTTGGAATGTCTATGAGTGAAGTTTTTGAAGACATTAATCTAAATCAGATCGGGAATTTTGACCTAGAACTAATCAAGAAATTTAAAGAGTTTTTAAAGTCAAATGAGTTAAACGAGAATTAATTTTCTTGGTAACAAATCTCTAAAACAAAGTCGCCACACTCACTACTACAAGTTATTTCAATTACTGTTGTATTTGTTGGGTACTTTAATTCATGGTCCTTACCCTTTACAGTACTTGGAGTGGCCATTTCAATTTTAAAACCTTGATTAGCAAGTTGAGCTTTAGCATTACCCATAACAATATTTACAATTTCTGCACCACTGTCAGCGATCTCACTATTAAATTCTGTATATTCTTCCATTAACATTTTTGAAGCCATTTTAATATATACTTCTTCTGGCCATGAAATTGCCATTAATCCTTTAAATGGTTTATCTTCTCCATTTGTTTCTAATAAACCATTCATACCAATTAGTGCTGTGATATCACCTTTGGCGGTTGTACTACTTTTAACACTAGGAGAGTGAGTTGTTAGATCACATTGAACCATCATGGTAAAAGTTTCTTTTAATGCATCCAAGAATGGTTTTGAAAATTGTAGAAAGTTTAAGTTCGCCTGTTCCATGTTTTATCCTCACTATAATGAAATTATTGTACCTAGGAACTTAGAAAATAAAAGAAAAATTTAAGCTTAATTTAAGACTATACTGACACTTGAGTTGCCAAGTCTGTTTTTGTTTAAATGTACATTTACTGGAATTCTATCGGTAAGCTGCTTGACGTGTGATATCAAACCAATCTGTTTGCCTCTTTGATTAATTTCATTGAGCATAGTGTAAACTTCTTCTAGGGAGTCTTGATCAAGTGTACCAAAGCCTTCATCGATAAAAAATGACTCTATCTCTGCTTCACCTTTTGTCATTTCAGACAAGGCTAGAGACATCGCTAGTGAAACCATAAATGTTTCACCTCCGGAGAGAGTACTTACTTTTCTTAATTCATTTCCATTAAAATGGTCGATTACATAGAACTCGCTCATGCTCTTTGCCTTACTAATTTGTTCTATTTGATAGCGAGCGTCACAAATTTTTTGTAATTCATAATTGGTTTGTTTAATAAGGTTTTTTTCAACGATAGTGAGGATAAAATTTCTAAACTCATCTTTTCCAATAAGCTGATAGAGTTCTTCCCATTGATTAAGGTCAGACTCTATTTTTTTAAGCTCTTTTTGAATTGCTTTGAGCTCTTTCTCTTTATTAAGTTGCTGCTCATAAATAACTTGTGCTCTATTTAGTTTTGATTTGAGTGCCTCTAGATCTGCTTTGAGCATATCGTTTGAATTCTGCACTTTGATCATCAAAGTCTTAAAAATTAACTCATGGGTATTAATATGTAATTGGTTTAATCCAAATTCTTTCCATGGGTGAGGAAGAGTGATGTCATTAAACTTAATAACATTTGATTCATAGAGTTTTTCACAGTCAAATAACTGGTCTTGATACATTTGAATCTTTGACTGTAAGTTAATTTTATCATCATTAAGTGTCTTAATCTCTTGTGTGAAGTTTTCAAGTTTCTTCGAGAGTTCACTTAGCTCATTTTTTAGACGATTAATTTCTGCATTTGGGTCTAAATTATTTGTTAGTTGATAAATTTCAGCTTTAAGAGAGACCACTTCTTGCTCAAACTTTGCCTTACTTAGTAAGAGTTCGTTTATCTGATCTTTAATATGTTTGGCATTGATATTTTTATTTTCAATTTGGTAGTTTAGCTTTTCAACTTCACGTATTGCTTTCTCTTTTTGTAAAAACTTTGTAATCTCTACTTTAAGTTCTTGTGCTGGGAGAGGGAGAGAAATACTTAGCTTTTCAATCTCTGCTAAAAGAGATGTTAGCTCTTTTGAGAGTTGAGACAGTTTGAGCTCAAGCTCTTTAAGCTTAGCTGTAGTATGCTTTACCAACTCTTGAGAACTAGATTTTTTTTCTTTTAATTGAATTAGTTCTGAAGATATTTGAAGGTGTTCTTTTCTTAGAGTTTTAAGTTCACTTATTTTCTGAGTAAAATCAACTTTTTCCGATGGCCTTCTGGTAGTTTTTGTCACTGCATTTAATTGGATATTAAAGTCGCTATTGATTTGTTGGATGCGTTCTTTATTTTGTATAATATTCTTATTAACTTCCTTTACTTTAGTTAATAAGACATTTTTTTCCACATCAAGGCCTTGTAACTTTTCTTTTAAGATATTGTATTCATTTTGAACATTGGCTATATCTTGTTCAGTAATTGAGATTTCTGAAGCGTAAGGAGAACCACAAACGACACATTCCCCATCTTCTTGACTCTTAGAATGACAAATATTCAAGGCATGATTTAATTCATTTTGTTTAATGATTTTATCTAAGCTTAAAAGAGATTTTTCTTTATTCTTAACTTCATCATTTATTTCTGTAATACTCTTTTGATACTTTGCAAGTAGGGTATTATTCTGTTGATCTTGCGAACTTAGGTTTTTAATTTCTTTATCAAGAAATTGATACTCACTTTGCAAGGCCTCATACTGGCTAATTAAATGGTCATACTCATTATGATTTTTATACTTTTCTTCTATCACATCTTGAGCTTGATTAATTTGCAATTCAATTTGATCTAGCTGTACTTGATCTTTATCTCTTTTTTCAGCGTATTGCTTTTTCTCAAGCTCTAGATCTTTAATACTCTTTTGAAGATGATCTCTTTTGATGATTTTTTGATTGAGTAATTCAATAGTACTTTGGTAATTTTCAATCTCAGTAGCATTTAATTTAGGGTTAATGCTGATAGATTTTAGTTTTTCTTGTGCTATTTGATGGGACGCTTCAAGGGTATTTAGTTCATCTTTAATGGCTTTTTGCTTTTCTTGGTCGGTCTTAACTTTATCTTGAATGGTCTTAATTTCTTTATTGAATTGTTCAACTTGTTTGCTTTTTTCTAATGACTTAACTAATTGAGGGTATTTTTCTTCGTATTCTTTTGAAAGTGATTTATGAGCATCTGTAAGTTTTTGTTGTTGCTCCTTTGCATTATTATGCTCTTGAATAATATCTTTGATCTGGCCCTCACTAAGAGCTAACTTTTCTTTACTGGAATTATACTGTTTTCTTAAAGCGTCGAGTTCATCCATGATTTTTTGAACTGATATTAGTGCTTGATGATTTCTTTGTTTGATCTGTACTTCTGACTTTAATTCTCTAAGATCATCTTCTTCAACTCTTTCAGACTGAGTTGAATTAATACCATCATGTTTTGCTTTTAATTGATCTTGTTTCTTTATTTGTTCATTGATCTTAAGTCTGAGCATTGGATTTAAAGATTCTAAGTATTCATTGCTATAGAGCTTAGAGATAATGTCTTTGCGCTCTTTGAAATCACTCATTAAAAACTCTGCAAACATACCTTGATTGAGAATAATAGTCTTTGAAAACTGATCATAATCGAGCTTTATTATGTCTTCTGGGTTAAGGTCTAGAATTTTTTCATCACCGTCTCTTAACTCATAAAATTCTCTTAATGATTTTGGCTTTTTTAAAAACTCACCGTTCACTTTTCTAATAGTACTTTCAAAAATGGCTTTGTATTCAAGTGATCTAACAGAGAAGTAGAGCTCAACACGACCGACCCGCTCACCTAGAGTTACCATGTCATAGTGAACAATGTTTTTCTTATAATGTTTTCCGTAGAGGGCAAGGCTTATACAATTTAGTATACTCGACTTTCCAGAACCTGTATCTCCTGTAATTGCAAATAGGGGAGATTCGATCAGTATATTATCAAAGTTAATAGTGTGCATACCTCTAAGTGAAGCAATATTCTCAATGACGAGCTTATGAATCTTCATTTTTAATCTCGCTGATTAATTCATTAAACTTACTCTTAAGACTTTGGTTAACTTCGCTATTTGGGTACTTTGAGTGATAATATACTTCAAATAATTCTAGTGGACTTAATTTTTGAATATCAATCTTATTTTCTTCATTTTCTTCATCAATATACTCCAAAATAGGAATAATATTTAAAAGCTTAGCAGAATGCTTCTCGCATAGATCTTTTATGGTTTCACTCATACCAGCTAGGGTAGAGAGCATTTTTATTTTTACTTCAATAAAAGGCATACGTCTGGAATCAATATCTGTTAATGCCAAATTTATGTCTTCTATATAATTTTCTGAATTAGTTTTTATTTGAATGATTTCTCGAAAACTTGGGATTTCTCGCTTCTCTATATTGATTTGATTATTCTTTATATCAAGTAGGTTATAGTACTTCTGCTTACTTTCAGAAAAACGCATTGGGATAGGGGAACCTGTATAAAAGCTTAAGGGCTTTGATGATAGCTTTTGGTATTGATGAATGTGGCCAAGGGCCACATAATCATAGTCTTTAAAAATCCCCAAACTAAGGCTATCTAGTCCGGCCAAACTTAAAGTATGTTCACTGCCTGTTGCACTATAATTTCCATATGCATGATGAGAGATGGCTATTTTGCAATTTTCATAATCATTTTGCATTAAGTGAGTAAGAGAATCTTCTCTCCAACTTTCAGGTTTATCTTGCTCAAAGTTTGCTTGGTAGTATTGATGAAGTTCTATATTTCTAAAATATGGTAAGCAAGTAAAGTTTACCACTTGCCCATTTATATTCAGCTTTAATTCATTCTCTTTTTTTATAGGCCTTAATTTATCAAAAATATAAATGTTTTTTTCTTCGGTAAAAGTTTGAGTCGCTTTTAAGAAATCACCTGAGTCATGGTTCCCACTGATAATAATTATCGAGTGACATAGTTTGCATGCACTATTTAAGAAATCATTATAAAGCTTATGAGCATCATTAGGGGGAGTGGGTACATCGAAAATATCACCTGCAATAATAAGCACATCGATAGACTGATCTTCAATTTCAGCTAATAACCACTTTAGGAAATCGGCTTGTTCTT
>CAJXHA010000163.1 GCA_913053615.1 uncultured Bacteriovoracaceae bacterium
TAACAATACCTAGATGTGATAAATATATTTTCCTCTGAGTCGAGCTCAAGTGGTAACTTTTCCTGTTGAATAAGGTTTTGTTTCTCCCCAATAAAGAGCTTTGTTTTCCCTAGCTCTACTTTTGCTTCTCCAAGGATATACGCTTTTTCTACTGGCTTCTCTTTAAAGATTCCTTTTTCATAAATTAATTTAAAGTCTTTATGTTGATGACAATGAATACCTACGGAGAGGTGACAACCACCACCATATTCATTAAAGATTCTTCTTTCTTCTTTTATACAAGTTGCACTTAATTCATCATGACCATTTTTCAGAACAGCTTTAATTTCTTCATAGCGAGGTGAGTTGATATTGACTTCAACAGCAAGTGCTCCTTGACTAGCGGCACTTGGAAATTCTTTTTGAGGTAGAACCATAAAGTTTAGACCTCTTAAAAGCTCAGCTAAAACGCTTCTTGATTCTGGAAAAGATGCAAGTCGCTCAAGTCCGGCCATCGCTAGAATGATGCCATCATACTCGCCATCTTTAAGTTTTTGGATACGAGAATTTACATTTCCACGAAGAGTTTTACAGCTTATTTGAGTACTTTCACTGTGAGGAAGAAAGTACTTTAAGTCTCTTTCGATATTAACAATTCTTCGAGGAGAACTAGTACCAATAACTAGTTCAGACTTCTCTTTTAATTGTGATTGTGTCGACTCGGGCATTAATAAAATATCATAAGCAAATGCTCTTTTAGAAATACAGGCAATCTCTGTCCCATCCGGTCTAACACTTCCAAGATCTTTGTAAGAGTGAACCACAAAATCAACTTCATTTGCTAAGAGGGCACGATCAAGTTCTTTTGTAAAAAAGTTCTGCCCCTCCATTTGCCATAAAGGTTTATCTGTTTGCTGGTCACCTTGAGTTGTGATGAACTTTAATTCAAAATCATGACCTGTTTTTTCAATGAGAAGATTCTTGAAAAGTGTACATTGAGTTTTTGCAAGCAAACTACCACGAGTTCCGATGATAAATTTCTTTGAAGTGTTGGGATTCTTATCTGGCATAAGCGCACTTTTCAGTGGCAGTTATTTCATGAGCACTCTTGGCTTTTTGAGTAAAAAGCATACTTCTTTTTTCAACAATACTATTTAGTGCTAAACGAGCGAGAGTAACTTGCTTGCGCTTTTTCTCTTCTCTTATCGCACCTTCTTTGAAGATATCATCAAGTGACATATAACCGCTTTTAAGATTTCTCTGTGGAGCGTGAATAATGCTAGGGGAACCAAGGTCAACTAAGAGGTGCTTAGTAAATGTTTGATCTTTTAAATTAAAGTGATCTTCATCGATTAAGATCTCTTTCGCTCCAATAGTATTCACAATGAATGCATGCTCATTCAACTTTTCTCTCTCATCCCATGCTATCACTGATAGGTCATGGGTATGACTAAGTTGTGCCACTTTTTCGGTGTTACGAGCACAGATAACCACATTTATTTTCTTTTTAAATTGATTAATTAAATCTTCAGCTAGTTGACCAGATCCAAGAATAACAACAGTATCCGCACCATACTCAGAAACAATTTTTTTTCTGGCAATTGAGGCATAGGTTTTTTGAGATAAACCAATTAAGTATTGAGATCTAATATCCTTAGCATCTTTAAATAACTTTTCTAAGATTTGTAAAAGACGCGAGTCAAATTCATTTCTTACATACTCTTTATAAGATGTTTTGAATTGGCCTACGATTTCATTCTCACCAATAAGCTTACTTTTAAGTCCACAGATAATTTCTAAAAGATAAGCATATGCTGCTTCGCCTTCAAGTGTAATGAGATCATCTGCAAGGTGTTCAAGTGGGTTATTTTCATAACTTAGAACAAGTGTGCGTTGGCAAGTTTGCATGTAAAAGCACTTATCAGAGATATCTGACTTAATTTGATCTGGATCAAACTTCGAGTTCTTAGGAATATTGTTTAAAACAAGTTGCTTTAACATATTGTTATACTATTTATTTTGTCTAAAAAAGTGTCATGAAAATGTAGAATCTAACAATTATCAGCTTTTTTATCTATTGATGTGCATCAATTTCAAAGTGTTCAAAATGACAATCATTCGTTCACAAAACTTAACTATTTTTATATGATTCACTAAATTTCATGTCAACTCCATAAAATAAGGTTTATTAATGGAAACTTTTACTATTATTTATAGTGTACTCGGTGGATTAGGTATCTTTTTCTATGGGATGAAGCAGATGTCTGACTCCCTTCAACAAGCAGCTAGTGATGTGATCACTAAAGTCATAAACTCACTGACAAGTAATCGTTTCCTAGCGGTCATTGTTGGGATGATTGTGACAATGATTGTGCAAAGTTCATCGGTGACGACTGTGATGGTGGTTGGCTTTGTAAATGCACAACTTATGAGTCTCACTCAGGCAATTGGGGTCATTCTAGGTTCTAATATTGGAACGACGATTACTGGGTGGATTATCTCAATTAAAATTGGAAAATATGGTCTCTTATTAATTGGTCTTGGTATTTTTCCAGCCCTCTTTGCAAAGAATTCAAAATTTAAAAATATTGGAAGAATCTTTTTTGGAATTGGTATGGTCTTTTTTGGTTTAGAGATCATGAGTGGAGCTTTTAAACCATTACGTACAAACCAAGACTTTATTAATCTAGTGGCTTACTTTAGTGAGCCTACATATATTAGTTATATTGCATCTGTTTTAATGGGATGTTTTTTAACTGTTATTGTTCAGTCATCTTCTGCCATGCTAGGGATTACGATCGCTCTCGCAAGTTCAGGTGTCATTGGTTTTACGACAGCTGCAGCACTTGTATTAGGTGAGAATATTGGAACGACGATAACTGCTTTACTTGCTAGTGTGGGAACTTCTACGAATGCAAAAAGAGCTGCAAGGGCGCATGCTCTTTTTAATGTCTTTGGAGTGGTACTTATACTCATAATTTTCCCTTTCTATGTAGACTTTGTGGATTGGGTTATTCCTCAGGCGGCAGATGCTGTGGCAGCCGATGGAACTAAGCCTAATATCGCTCAGCATATTGCAGCTTCACATACTTTATTTAATGTCAGTGCAACTCTATTCTTTATTCCTTTTCTAGGAACATTGGCTCGATTTGTTACTAGAATTACTCCTGATCCTGCAGCAAAGGAAACTCCAAGATTAATTTTAGTTGGTGAGTCTTCTGATATTATGCCAGCTACAGCCATTGTTCAGGCCGATCTTGAAGTGAAGAAGATGAAAGAGATTATCGATCGAATGTATAAAGTTGTAAGAGAGTATCTAAATGAAGCGGATCCTAAAAAGCTTGCTAAAATTAGGGATTACGAAAGAATTACAGATAATATTCAAAAAGAAGTGACTCTCTTTTTATGCAAGGTGATGGAAAGACAAATGTCTTCTGAGCAGTCACTGCACTCCCAGACCTTGATTAAAGTCGTTGATGAATTAGAGTCAATTGCAGATTACCTAGAGAGAATTGTTTCATATAAAGCTCGCTTTCAAAATGATCCGACAAAGGGACCAAGTAATGATGAGTACTTTGAATTTATGGATGAGGTGTGGAGCTTTTATCTTCTCTGTGTTGAAGGACTCTTCAATCTTAAATCATTCAAGATCCAAGAAACTTTTAAGAAGTCTGAAGAATTACGTATTTGGGCAGATGATATTAGAGATAAACATATTGAAAGAGTTTCTAAGGGAGACTACGCTCCGCTTACTGCCTTAACTTATTCAGACATGGTTGTGGCACTTAGAAAAATTAGAGCACATGCTTTAAATATTTCTGAAGCGCTTTCAATGATTAAACCAATTGAGCACTAATAATGATTATAAAAGATGATTTAACAAAATTTGCAAATGAGTTCTCAACGGAGCTTTTAAAATTCAATCAAGGCTTAGAAAAAGAAGGGCTTAGAGTTTTAGGGGAAGGACAAATTTCTACCTATGATCACGCAAAGGATCTTGGGCATAAGTTAACTCATCCTTATATCACAACTGATTATGCAGAGAACTTATTAGAATTTATTTCTCCAGTGTATAATAAAGATGAAAGACTCATGAACTTTATTGAGCAAGTGCATCTTTATACTTTTAAAAACATGCATAGTGATGAGGTTATTTGGCCCGCAAGTATGCCCGCGGTATTACCGGAAAAAGACTTTGATATTCCCTTAGCTTATTATGGGGAAAGCTTTCCAGGAAAGTTAAAAACACTTTATCGTAGTGGGCTAGGATATAGATATGGACGAAGTATGCAAGCGATTGCAGGTGTCCACTTTAACTTTAGTTTCTCACAGAGCTTTATCATTGAGTTATTTAAAGAGTTAAAGACTCATGAGCATTTAAATGATTTTCAAGATGACCTCTATTTTAAGCTGATAAGAAACTTTAGAAGAACCTCATTTATTCTGCCATTTCTTTTTGGTGCAAGTCCGGTTGTGGATGAATCCTTTTTAAAGAATAAGCAGCATAATTTAACAAAACTTGGAAAGAATACTTTTGGAAAAGAATTTGCTACAAGTCTGCGTATGGGGGGCCTTGGTTATACTAGTAATGCTCAGAAAAGTATTAGCATTTGTTATAATCAAATTAAGACATATATTAATACCCTTGAGAAAGCTCGCTTAACTAGTTATCCAGATTATGAAAAAATTGGAGTGAAAGTTGATGGAGAGTATCGTCAGTTAAATTCAAACCTCTTACAAATTGATAATGAATTTTATTCAACCATTAGACCAAAGCATGTTGCGCTTTCTGGTGAGAGTGCCCTGCAGGCATTAAATCGTGGTGGAGTAGAATATATAGAAGTAAGACTTATGGATTTAAATCCATACACTCTAGGTGGAATTAATGAAGAAGGAATTCGCTTCTTACAACATTATTTAACTTATTGCTTATGTGCCCCAGCTGATGTGATTCCTGCTGATGAGTGTGAAACGATTGATGAGAACTTTTCAACTGTTGTCACTGAAGGAAGAGATCCAAAGGCAACGATAAAATTTAGAAATAAGGATATGCTTGTAAAGGATTCTGTTGGCATTATCTTAGAAGAAATGGAGAGTCTCCTTTCATGCAATACAGATCTTAAAAACTACTTTCAAAAAGGTATTGATCGTCAGAGAGAAAAACTAGCAAACTATGATCTTTTACCTTCTCAAAGAATGTTAAATGCAATTAATGAGGAAACTTCATTTGTTGATCATGTCTTAGAGCAAGCCAATATATTGAAAGCGCAGGCCCTGAAAATGTCAGAAGACGAAAAACTTTTCATGGAATTAGAGCTTTTAAAACATAAGTCCTTTGAGGAAGAGGCTCGAATCTATCGAGCTCAATCTGGAGACTTTGATACTTATCTTGAGAATTACTTTAAGCAAATCAGGATTGAAGATTAAATTATGTTACGTTTTTTAAAGTGGATTTTCTTTATTTTCGGTGGTCTTGCTTTGGCCATTATGACTTTCTTTTATTCTCAAAATAAAAAAGATATTCACCTCGCTCTCGACTATAAAGATATTTTGGATCAAGAGTATTTAAGTGAAAACTGTCCTCGCTCTGAAGGAAATTATCTTTATCCATGTTTTTATAAGCACTATAGCGATATGGTTGAAAAGGCAGGATTAACTGGAGTGAGTATGGCCTTAAAACTGGCCTTTAACTTTATGGATGAAGATAAAGAAAAACAGACTCGTTTCAGTGGTAATGAAAAAGATATTGTTTACTCGCTTAATTACTTAGAACTAAATAACAAAGCTATTGATGAATCTGATGAACGTTTTAATGGTTTTGAATTTATGTATGGTGGTTATCTCTCTTCAATAAGGGACTTTCTCAAAGGGGCAAAGTCATTTAGTGAAGGAATCATTCAAGGTCTTGAAGGTGAGAAGGGGATAAGCTCACTTGAATCAGTAGAAAAACAAGAGCTTTACCAAAAGCGTTTAGATGAATTAAAAGCAGAGTTTGAGCGTTTATATACAGAGGTGCACGATCGTAATGAGCAGAAAATATCTGAGCTTTTAGCGACGAATGATCAGAAATAACCCAAACTCAACAGCTTATAAATACTTACACCCCGCCTTTTTTCCTGTCATAGAGCGTCTTTTGAGTTTACCAATAGGTCTTTTTTAGATAGATTGAGCTGACACACAACATACACAGGAGACACTATGAGCTTAATGTTTTCAAGCAATCAAATCACTGAGAGAAATAAAGGTTTAACTTACGATGACGTTCTTTTAATGCCAAGGCATTGTGAGATTACTTCAAGAAGTGTCCCAAATTTAGAATCTAGAATTACTAAGAATTTTAAAACTCAAACCCCATTTATCTCTGCCAATATGGATACAGTGACAGAAAAAGATATGGCCGTTGCAATGGCAAAGCTTGGAGCAGTTGGATCATTACACCGCTTTTTAACAACTGAAGAGCAAGCCGCTCAAGTGAAAGAATTATATAACTTAAAGCAATCAATGCCAGAGCTAATTATTGCTGCCAGTGTTGGAGTTAAAGAAGAAGGGATGAGAAGAGCTGATGCATTAGCAGATGCAGGAGTTGAAATCCTTACTTTAGATATCGCACATGGTGATAGTGTTATGATGCTAGAAGTTTTAGAATACTTAAAGAAAACTCACCCACATATAGATGTCATTGCTGGAAACGTTGCTATGCCAGACGGTGTAAAAAGAATGTGTGATGCTGGTGCTGATGCTGTAAAAGTTGGTATTGGTCCAGGTTCAATGTGTACAACTAGAATCATTACTGGTTGTGGTGTACCTCAATTAACAGCTGTAAGTCTTTGTGTTGCAGAAGCTCGTAAGCATGATGTTCCAGTTATCGCTGATGGTGGAATTAAAACAAGTGGTGATATTGTGAAGGCCTTTGCTGCAGGTGCTGAGTCAGTAATGCTTGGCTCTATGCTTGCCGGTACATTAGAGACTCCAGGTGAAGTAAAAGGTGGTATGAAGCAATATCGTGGAATGGCCTCAAAAGATGCTCAAGTATCTTGGCGTGGAAACATGCAAAAAGGTATGGCCGCAGAAGGTGAGTCTCGCATGATCCCTTGTAAAGGTAGCGTTGAAAATGTTATCAACGAATTAGCTGGTGGGGTACGCTCAGGAATGACTTACTTAAATGCTCATACATTAGCTGAAATATCAGAAAATGCTCTCTTTATGGAAATGTCTACCAGTGGTATGATCGAATCACGACCACATGGAATGAACTAACATAAAGGAAACTTCTTGAAAGACATTTATGATGATGTTTTTGAATACGAAAAAGTACGTCTTCATTTAGAACAACATCCAGAGAGTAAAGATCAAATCATCAAGATGGTTGATGAGATCAAAGGGGATTATCGATTTGGTGTCGTCGGTGCGGCGGCTAAGTTTATTGATAAGACTTTTATGCGTCTATATGATGGGGTTAACCTAGATATACCACCTGAATTTGATATTCAAGAATTACAAAAAAAGTATCATTTAATTTTAGTTCCCAATCATCAGTCGCATGCTGATTATATCGCTCTTCAATACAT
>CAJXHA010000164.1 GCA_913053615.1 uncultured Bacteriovoracaceae bacterium
TTGGTTTAAATTCTGACCAGGTAATTTAACTTCCGTAGGAATTAATTTAACTGAAAGAATTTCAGTAGCATCACTTACAGTAATACCAGCAACGTGAGTACCGTGAACAAAGTTTCCAAACTTTTGCATCTCTTTAATAAACTCTGCATCTCCACGCTTCTCTTTAACCCATTCAATATCTTCTTGAGTTGCTGTACCCATGAACATCTTTCCTTGAATCTCAAAGAACTTGTATGGATCGTTAGAAAATGTTCCAAGGTAGCTGCGATCAATTACTAAATTATTATTTTCAGCAAAGTTCCAACCATAAACATCATCTTGATAACCATTTCTATCTTCGTCACGATTATTATCAGCAATCTCTGTTGGATTCATCCAAATATGACCAACAAAGTCTCTGTGTTCAACATCAACACCACTATCAATTACTGCAATAGTAGCTGCATTTACACTCATCCCCATCATGAGGCTTAATAAAAAATAACGCATATACTCTCCTAGTATTTATTAAAAAATAAATTATTCTTCATTGTCTTTTTTTCTACTCTTATCTGTCAACTTACAGCTTCTAGCATTCAAAAAAAAAGGCCACACAATGTGTGACCTTCCGTATCAAAATATGAATAATTTTTATATTCTATTTATTATCTAAGCTCTTTGATGTTTGTGATAAGCGTTACATCTTCACCACGTCCACCATTGTCTGAAAGGTAATTAGTTTCGTAACAACCTTTACTTGAGTTATATACATAGTCTCTTTCACCACGAACTAAGATACCTTCAACTTCACCTGTTTGAGCATTGAATACTGCTGAACCAGAGTTACCACCATAAGTATCAAGATTAGCTTGGAAGTAAACATTATTTACGCTTCTAACTTTTGCACCATCAGCAATTTTAGTTGGAAGACCACTTGGGTGACCGATAACAACGATTTCAGTTCCTCTTTTAATCTTTCCACTTCTTCTATAAGTTAATGGAGCTCTATCAGTAACTTTTCTATCAAGCTCGATTAAAGCGTAATCATCTTTAGTTCTTCTAGAAAGATCTTGAGCAATAATTCTCTTACACTTATAAACTGCAGTCTTAGCAACAGTTACATTTTTTTGAGTATCGTTTTCAACTTTATAGTCAAATACCCAGTCATTAGACTTACAATCACTCATATTCTCAATACAGTGACCAGCAGTTACTAATAAATTCTCACCTACTAGAAAACCTGAACAGCTTGCAGCAGTTGATTGATGAGAAAATCTCTCACTTGCACACATTCCACGAGCCTCAAGACTTCTTCCGTTAATTTTAACTTCGTCACCTAGCACTTGCAGATTAGAGTTCTTAATCATTGCTGCAGTAGATGCTGCTAAATCAACATAGAATTGGTTGTTCGATGCGTAAACATCTACTCTATTGTCATCACCATAAACTACGTCAACAGATGCATTAACATTAAGAGTTAAAAGTATTGTTAAAGATAATAAAATGAATTTCATAGGATTTCCTTTTCCTTTATTTATTGTTGAAGCAATAAGTCTATAATTCATAAACAGAAAAGGTAAACTAACAGTTTCTTACAGTTTGCTCAGATATTTTTTTTGAATCCACTTTATCTACTAGAAAAATATTATCACAAGGATCATTTATTTCATTACCAAGCTGCTCATTATCCTCGAGACCCGCTTTATAATTATATAAACTCAACCTCTGTCTTAGTGCATTAAACTCATCTTCACTTAACGCAAGACTGAAACTTGGTAAAATATTATTTCTTTTTCCCAGAACTTTTTTAAAAACAAATTTATAACCATCAAAGACAATATAGGGATCAGCTTCACTTAGAATGATCTCGCAATCAAAGACAAAACTATAAAAGTCACAAAGACTATTTAAATTATCCCCATAAATAAAGATATGACTTATTTTCATAATTTAATTTTAAAAATTATTTGGCGCCTTGGCAAATTTAAAACGAAAGCTAATAGATTAAATATCTAACTCTAAAAAATGATCCCATAATAAAAAACTACTCGGTTCATGCACTCGATAAATTATTTGGGGACTATTTAAATTTAATTCATTAAATACCATCGCCTGTAAAGCATCGAGGTGTTTTTGATTATCCACTGATTTTGAATCACCAATGGGATCAAGTCTTAGAAATGATTTTCTAGAAATACCAATTAAGTGTTGATGTTGATTAAATTGATTTATAAAGGTGCGCATATTCTGAAATAGACGGAGATTCTGTTCTCTAGTCTTTGCAAAACCAAAGCACATATCTAAGATCACCTCTTGGCCTTTAAGCTTTTGGGTATTTTCATTAAAAAACTCAAAAACCTCTTTTGTTATATCAAAGTTCTCTGAGGCGTACTGCATATGCGTGTTAGTCATATCTCTTTTTGGAACACGATTATGGCAAAGGACATACTCAATATCAGGACATTCTTTTAAGAGTGCTAAACAATCATCATCCACACAACCACTTACATCATTCCAAATAAGTTTGCTTGCTGGCCAATAAGTTTTGAACCATAAATAGACTTCATAAAAAACTTCAGGCCTATAGGTATCAATACTTATACGTGGGTGGGCAATGGCCTGATAGATGGCCTCAAAGCAACTCTCCAAACGATTTAATTCAGTGATTGCATCAATGGGTGCATTCATGGGAGCAGTTGACTCTGCACCAATATCAATAATATCACTCCAAGTTTTGAGTGAATTATATTCAATTGCAATGTCCTTATTAATATCGGCCTTAGAAAATGAATTGGGGGTCATATTTAAGACCCCCATTGATGTATATCTCTTATGTTTAAGATATTCTTGCATTTAGTTTTAAGCTGGGCTTAGTTTTGGATCAAGTCCAGCACTTCCCTTATCATCTTCTTTTTTGGAAGCTTCTTTTTCAACTTTTTCTTTTTTTCCAGAATGATCATCATCATCTCCCATTACAGGAAGTCCGATGTCCTCACCTTTCATTAATCTTTGAATTTGATCACTATCTAGAGTTTCCCAAACAATTAAGGCCTCACTCATATGATCTAAAGTTTCTCTATGCTCAATAAGCAGATCCTTACAAAGCTTATAATTCTTTCTAATAATATTTGAAACTTCTTCATCAATTTTTCTTGCAGTTTCTTCAGAGTAATTTCCATTCTCTGATTGTCCACCACCATAGCCAAATGGATTTGACTGATCTTTAGAAAAGTTTACAGTACCAAGTACATCACTCATCCCCCAAGTACAAACCATGTGACGAGCGATCTGAGTGGCACGTTCAATATCATTTTGAGCACCACTGGTGAAATCACCAAAAACAATTTCTTCCGCAATACGTCCACCAAGCAGCATACATATTTCATTATGAGCACGCTCACGAGTCATACTTAATTTATCCTCATTAGGTAGCGATACCGTTACACCTAGAGCACCACCACGAGGAATAATACTTACCTTATGAACTGGATCTGTATGTGGTAAAAGTTCACCAATAATTGTATGTCCACATTCATGAAAAGCAGTATTTCTCTTTTCTTTATCTGAAATCACCATCGACTTTCTAGCAACACCCATAAGCACTTTATCTTTAGCGTTTTCAAAATCGATCGTTTCTAATTTCTCTTTACCTTCTTTAGCTGCAATAAGAGCCGCCTCATTAACCAAGTTAGCTAAATCAGCACCAGTAAATCCTGGAGTACCCTTAGCAATAACTTCTAAATTAACATTTGGAGAAAGAGGAGTTTTCTTAGTATGCACTTTAAGAATTCCAAGACGTCCTCTAACATCTGGACGACCAACAGTTACTCTTCTATCAAAACGACCAGGTCTAAGTAGTGCTGGATCTAAAACATCAACTCTGTTAGTTGCGGCCATAATAATCACACCCTCATTAGACTCAAAACCATCCATTTCAACTAGCATTTGGTTAAGTGTTTGCTCACGCTCATCATGACCACCACCCATTCCATGGCCTCTATGACGTCCAACTGCATCGATCTCATCAATAAAGATAATACATGGAGCATGTTTCTTACCTTGCTCAAATAAATCACGAACACGACTGGCACCAACACCAACAAACATCTCAACAAAGTCTGAACCAGAAATACTAAAGAATGGAACACCTGCTTCACCTGCCACTGAACGTGCAAGTAAAGTCTTACCAGTCCCGGGAGGACCAACCAGTAAAACCCCTTTAGGAATCTTACCACCAAGCTTAGTATATTTTTTAGGATCCTTTAAAAAGTCTACCACTTCAACTAACTCTTCCTTAGCTTCTTCAACCCCACTTACATCCTTAAACGTAACCTTCTTATCCGACTCATTAAGCATTTTGGCTTTAGATTTTCCAAAGCTCATGGCCTTCCCACCACCGGATTGTAATTGCCTTAAAAAGAAAAAGAAAATAACGAAAATCAGAATCATCGGGAACCAATTAATTAAAATGGTACTGAGTAAACTCTGCTTCTCCTCCTTCTTATAATTAGGAGTAATGCCATTTTCTCTTAATATCTTAAAAGTTTGCTCTCCAGTATTACCTACTAATAAGAAACTCTTACCAGGATAATCCAGAGCATCCTCTTTAAAATTACCAATAATTGTATTATCACCTTGGAAAGTAACATCCCTTACTTGCTTATCTTGTACATAAGTTACAAAGTCAGAATAAGAAATATTCTTAGTTGTGGCGTCCTTTTTATCAATGGCCTTCATGGCGAAAACCATAATCAAAATAACAACGATCCAAAGGGCCAAAGTTTTTTGTTGTCTTCTCATAATCTTTATCCTTAAAGCTTCGCATTAATCCTATTCAATGCGTCTACTAATTGTAAAACTCATAGATTTTTTAATCAAGTTAAACAGAGAATAAAAAGCGTAATTCTAAGCTAAACTTTTGGTTTTTAGGCTTCGCCCAATACTTGAGTAATTTAATGGCAGGAATGGTGTTTCGCATTACTTGAGCCTCATCAAACTTGATGTGCTTATGTGCTTTACCAGCTTCGAAATTAAACCGCTTATCACGCACTTCAACATATAATGGAAACAATCCTTTTAGCCTCGCGGTTTCAAGTATCATCTCTAGATAACTTTGATAATGCTCAAAGTTATATTGAACAAAATCTTGGTCATTACCCCTAAAGATGGTGTCTCTTTTATCATAGTCAAGGGTGGCCACTAAAATATATTGCTGACTTAAATAGACTTGCACATTTGGGCCTAAGCGCATGGGCCCACTTTTCTTAGCTTTATAAGCAGCTACACACTTATTAATCTCTCTTGCCAATGAGCTTCTCCCACTTGGAGATAAAAACTTTATTGCCTTTAATAACTGAACTTCCAGACCATGAGTCGTTTCATCAGCTAAATTATATAAATGCACTTCACCATCAAAATAGCGAATATGAAAACTCTTCTCAACCTTTTGAGTTAAATGCACACCTAAAGCACGTGCTTGTTCATTTTGTCTATTCACATAGTGAAATAAATAATTCTTATACCTTGGTGCAAAGCTTTCAGAAATCTGCGCCCTTATATAATTTCTTTCATAACGAGTCTGCTCATTAGTTGGATCTTCTAAAAAAGGTAAATCAAAAGCTTCAATATACTTTTTTATCTGCGCCTTAGTGACACACATAAAGGGCCTAATTAACTGATCTCTCTTAAGCGGAATCCCCAGAGCACTTTTAAGATTACTACTGCGAAACATCTGTAGCACTGACCACTCAAAAGAATCATCAATATGATGGGCCAATACCAAGTACTCATCCTCAGCAAGTCTTGAGTACAACGCATCATATCTTTTCTCTCGAGCAATATGCTCAAAATTACTATCCGGATGCAGACCACTTAACCTCTCTTCTATAAATTCAAAACCCAAGAGCTTACAATAATCCGCCACCAAGCGAGCTTCGTGAATATTCTCGGAACGGGTTCCATGATTCACATGTAAAACTCGCACAAAATTGGAATATCCGAAGCTTCTTAATTCACAAATTGCATGTAAAAGGGCCATTGAATCTAAACCACCAGAGACAGCTATTAATAAACGAGAATCCTTATTAAAGAGCTTATGTTCAGCGATAAAGCCTTCTAGGTGATTTATAAAGCGCTCGGTATAAAGCTTATGACTACTTTTAAACATAGTTTATTTTATCATTTTTTTAGACATAACTGTAGAGAATTATTGACAAACAAAATCAGTGAAATTAGTATCCTAGCTCAATCAAAATATGTGGCCAAGTAGCTCAGTTGGTTAGAGCGTCGGATTCATAACCCGGAGGTCAGCAGTTCAATTCTGCTCTTGGCTACCACTTTTTTTCTTAACAAAACCAAAATAATTATCAATTTTACTCAACTATTTTATTTGCTTAGCCGATACGCTTTTATGAAATTTAAAGCCATATTACTCTTTATTTTAGTGTGCATGAGCATTCATGCTAATCCTAAACAAATTGAAAAACTATTTACGCCTAAGAACCTACAAGCAATTGATTGGACGAAACAACATAGTCTTGATGAATACGTAAAGGTGCTTGGAAAGTATCAATTAAAAAAAGAGAATAAGTATTATTTTGAAGTAAAAAAACTTAAGTACCCTATTAGTCTACACACCAAGGGCAAGACGGTAGAGAAAATCTATTTTAGAACTCTAGATCACTCTCCTAAGATTCAACAATTGGCAAAGTATATGCAGGCCAATGCTTTTAAAGAAATTCCTAAATCAAAAGAAAATTATAAAACTTATGAGAGTGAGAGCTTAAAGATGAAATTACGATTTTCGGCCATAACTCAAAAATTATATTCGGTGGAAAAATGGTATTAATTCTACTCGCACTTATTTCTTTTAATTTCGTCTATGCTCAACCTCATCATCAGTGCTTGCACAATGCTGATGGACTTATTGATTGTGTACCAACTGATTCTCATCATGCAGAAAACTTTGCTGAAGAAGTACTCGATTGGTGGGCAGCCACTGATAATAAGGTTAAAAATGCCAAATGTCAGAATGCAGGAGCCGTTAGCGAAGAAAGTATGCTTAATTATATCAATCGAAATAATTCAGCGCAGCCGCTAGCAAGTGATAATTTTTTTGGAATACAATTAGAAGATGAATCACCTCATAAAATTGCCTTACTAAAAAAGCTAACTGAATTTGATGGCCTATGGAATATAATGGACAAAAGTAAAAACATAGAGAGTCAAAAGACTTTTAATATTCCAAGTGATTGTAAGAAAGTTATTTGTGCGGCCAAAAGTATTTTTGGTGAAAACCAAGGACCTAAACTACTTTACTTACTTGATAAATATGAATTAAATCTTTCTCACGAAATTGATGATAATATTACTGCTTGGAAAGACTCTCAATTAGACACGATTCTAGAAGCTGTTGATGATCTACCGGCCCACCTTATACCTTTTGAAAGAAATCAGTATTTTAAACATTATAAGAATGGCTATGGCCCTTCTGCATCTACTCTAGCAAATGCAACTATAACTTTTTATGATCCATGGGATGATTTAG
>CAJXHA010000165.1 GCA_913053615.1 uncultured Bacteriovoracaceae bacterium
GCACTACCACTGTGCTACTCCCGCTGATTAGGAGATATATTTTTATGAGATTTCCTTATTCTTGTCAATGATTAAGGGATTGCACAATGCGTAATTAATCAATTTTTTGTTCTAAAACTTTTATGATTTTTTGCACTTTTTCACTAGGATATTGAGCATATAGAATACTGAGTATATCTTTTTTATTTTTTGGTCCATCAGGATCAAGCATTATTTTAACAAATGCATCACTTACGATGAAGACACGAGCAATAGGGTGGATGTCTTCGGCTACATTATCATTAAAGCCAATTCCGTCTCTCGCTCCATGGTGTTCGCGAATGATATTGATCATATCGTCTGTTTGAGAAGGGTGATCTTTTACCAGCTCACTGGCATCAAGTGCATGGCTATTAACTTTTTGTTTATGAGCATCGCTTAGAGTAGAAGACTTAAGTTCATGAGTGGTATTGATTTTAATTTCTTGTTCAGTTTTTAAAGTAATGTCACTGAAAAATGCCACGAAGGTGAAAAGGTCTAAGTGCTGTGGTTTATACCAAGTTTGTTTAGAGAGAATAAAGTCACCAATGACAGCAACTAGGTGAGCATGTTGATAAGCATAGCTTATCTTTGATGAGAATAACTCTCTAAGTAGCTCTGCAAGTTTAGGAGCTGCATTGATTGCCTTTACCATAGATTGAATACAACTATCAGCAAGTTCTTGGCTCGCTTGATCAAGGCCTACTAAGCTTATTTGATCCTTAACGATTTCATAAGCATTTGCATTGGTACTTAGTCTTTCTTTAAGAGTGAGATCAGACTTTTCTAGTTCTTTAATAATACTATTGGTAACAAAGTTAACAAAGTATTGTTGATAATCTTTTGGAACATAGAATTGCTTTAGGCCTTGTGTTTCATATTTTTTTATATCTTCATGAGTAAAGCGATCTTGATTATGTAGTCGTTTTACAAATTGATATTCGCCATTATTTTTTTTGATACGAATATAAACATCACATGGAGTATGTTTGATGTCATAGAAATAAAAAGAATCAATGGCAACAAAGGCCGGCTCTTTTTTATTCTCTATTAACTCTTCACTTACTCCAAGAGTCGTTGCTGCATGTTTAATAAGAATTTCCCAACTAATAGGATGCTTTAAAGTTAAATAAGAGTCAGCAAGCTCTTTACACTCACCCAGAACGATTAGGGGAATATCAAGCCCTTCTTCTTTAAGAAAGTTTGCAATCGTAACTGCCGTTTTTTCTTCACCAACTTCATTTTTTGCAATGATAAGACTTATGCTTGGTAGTATTTTTAAAAGTTCAATTGTTTCTTTCGCATTAGATCGATCAATCACATCAGTGAGAGCATAGGTATTTAAATTAAGTGAGAAAATTTTTCTAAGGCCTTCTTCTGGCTCTATTAGTATGGTTTGACTCATAAGTTAATGATAACACAAATATCAGAGAGTAATAGTTAGAAAAATAATCACAGAAGTAATTTTATTCATTATAAGTAAATTTATTACCGAATCGGTCAATTAATGAACCTGAAAAATCTAAGCTTTCGCCATTATAGGCAAGGGTTTTACCCCTTCCATTACTTGGATCTATTACATAGTGAGGGAGCATGAAACCAGGTAGTTCATCTCTTAGTTTTCCATAGAGTTCTCTGCCTTCAATTAGTGGCAGATAAAAGTGCATGGCACCTTTTACTTTATCTGGATGGTGAAGATAGTAGGGTTGAATTCCTCTTTCACTTAAATTTTTAAAAAGGCTGGTCATGGTTTCAAGATTATTATTAACATCTTTTAAGAGAACAGTTTGAGAAAGTAATTTTACTTTAGTGCTTTTTAAAAGTTCAATACACTCATCAACTGCTGGGTATAACTCATCTGGATGATTGGTATGAATGGCAATACTGATTATTTTAAAGTGGGGCTCATAACTTTTTAAGAGTTGTATAAAGTCATTATCAATTCTCTTTGGAATAATTACCGGTGCTCTGGTGTGAAAGCGAATATAATCTACTAAGCCAGCGAGGTTTTTAAAGATTGTTTCTATTTTATCATTACTAAGCATTAATGGATCACCCCCTGTGAGGATGACTTCATTTATTTCTTGATGGTTTTGTAAGTAGTTTATTAATTCGTTTATACTTGCTTTAAAAAGTTCATCTCTTTGTGCCAATTCATTCTTACGAAAACAATAACGACATTGGATTGGGCAAACTGTAGTTGGTGTAAAGAGTAAGCGGTTCTTATAACGATGAATAATTCCATTTTCCTTAGAGTGAAGACTATCACCAATAGGATCGTAGAGACCATTGGTATTAGTTATCTCTTCATGGCTTGGAATAAATTGTTTTTTCATTGGGTGATGATTGGGAAATGTACTTAGATAATCATCAAACTCACGTGGAATACTTTGAGGATAAATTTTAGTTATCTCATTTTGATAAATGTTTTTGTTTTTAAGCTCTTTTTGTAAGCTCACAATTATTCTTTAATAAGACTATTTGAAATTTTTGAAAGGATAATCAGTGCAAATAGAATGGTTGAATAAGAAGTGATAAGAGTTGTTCCATCTAGAGATTGTGTATGAAAGACAATGAATAAAAGCCAGCTTGCAATAAGTAAGTAGAGTGTAATAACTGAAGACTTCGCCAATAATAATTTGTGCATCATAATCTTTTGCATAGAAACTCCTATATCTTGATTTGTAGCATTATAGATTGACTTTGTCAGTTTATTTTTACGCATCCTCTTTGGCTTCATGCGTAAAGTCTTTAATTTTTTTAAGCTTAAAGTGCTTATGGGTCTTAGAGTTTAGGCACTCTGCGTAAAGGGTGAGGCCATTTGGCATTGGTAAAAGAGCGATAGGTTTTACAGGGCGAAATTGGTTTTTTAACGAGCCCCCTTGGTACATTATTTGGATTACTGTTTTACTTTGAACGAACTCAATGAGCTCTCTATATTTTTTAGGAAGTTCATACTCCGCAGGCTTTTTAAAACTATTGAGCTTAAAGATATAGCCCTTCTCTTTTACAAGGCTCTTAAGCGGGGTTTTGATTTCAAATTCTACGATATCACTTTTTAATTTCTTAATTCCATTAGCAAAAAGATGTAAGCAGATAAGAGCATCATCAAGTGCTTGGTGGTGTTCGAAGTTTAAGTCATAGTATGTTGCCAGTGTATCGAGCTTAAAGTTTTCTGGTTTCTCTTTGGACTTTTTATAAATGGTTCGAATAAAGCGACAAGAGTCGTAAATGTCTGAAAGAGAAAAGTCATAATTATATTCATGATGGCCACGAATAATAAAACTCGCATCAAATTGAGCGTTATGAGCAATCAGTGGAAGGTTATTATAAAAGTCGATAAAATCTTTAAGTGGTTTCTTAAGTGTAGGCTTATCTCTTAGGTCTTCATTTTCAAGCCCATGGTAGGGCTTTGTATATTCTGGAATCTCAATTAATGGATTAATTAATTGGTGAAATGTTTCAATACTTCCGTCGGCATTGACCTTTATTGCAGCGAGTTCAATTATTTTATCGACTATCGCACTGAGTCCAGTCATCTCTAGATCAAAGGCCACAACACCCTTGGGAAAGACTTCCAGTAGGTTTTTTATTTGCTTGTCATCAAGCTTTAGATTTTCAGAGAAATTGGAACGCATTCGGCTTTATAAATCTTGCCCTAGCATGTGTAAAGAGTCGTTATAAAAATGTTAATTAAGACTCGGATTTATTGACAATAACCCAACAAAAATTTAAGTTATCGTATTGTTTTTTATTACTTAATGCAAAGGGTTATATATGTCCAATAAATTTGATGTTGTGGTTCTCGGAGCTGGTCCTGGTGGTTATGTTGCTGCTATTCGTGCTGCTCAATTAGGAAAGAAAGTTGCTATTATTGAAAAAGAGCATATGGGTGGTGTTTGTTTAAATAAGGGTTGTATTCCAACTAAAGCTGTTTTGAAATCTGCTCACTCTGTTCATGAACTAGAAGACTTTAAAAGCTTAGGGATCAATGTTGATTTAAAAAGTTTAGATGGTACTCAAGCAGTTAAAAGAGCAACTGGTATTAGTGATAAAATCTCTAAGGGTGTTGATTTTTTAATGAAGAAAAATAAAGTGACTGTTTTTAAAGGTCACGGATCTTTTACTGATAAGAAAACTATTGAAGTTGAAATTAAAGGTAAAAAAGAAAAAGTAAGTTTTGATAAATGTATAATTGCTACTGGTGCAAAGTATAGAACATTCCCTGGTTTAGAGCATGATGGAAAAAGACTTATCGGTGCTTGGGAAGCTATTAAAATGGAAAAACTGCCTAAGAGTATTGGTATTATTGGTGCTGGTGCAATTGGAGTAGAGTTCGCTTATTTTTGGAATGCATTTGGTGTAGATGTTCATATTTTTGAATTACAAAAACACTTACTTCCTATTGAAGATGAAGATTCATCTAAAGAGGTTGAGAAAGCATATAAGAAATATGGTGTTAAGATGTCTCTTGGTGTTGAAAGCGTTAGTGCAAAGAACAACGGTAAAGATGTAACAATAACTGCGAAGATTAAAGGTAAAGAAGAGAAGTTTAACTTTGAAATGGGTCTTATCGCAGTTGGTATGACTGGTGTGCTTGAAGGATTTGGTCTCGAGAAAATTGGTGTTAAGACTGATCGTGGCTTTATCAATGTAAATGAAATGTACCAGACAAATGTTGATGGTATCTATGCAATTGGTGATGTTGCTGGTCCACCATTATTAGCACATGCTGCCAGTCACGAAGGTGTTATTGCAGCTGAGCATATCGCAGGTCAAAAACCACATAAATTAGATAAAATGAATATTGCGGGTTGTACTTATTGTCAGCCACAAGTAGCAAGCGTTGGTTATACTGAGCGAGCTCTTAAAGAAAAGAAAATTAAGTACACTGTAGGAAAACTTCCATTTAGTGCTAATGGTAAGGCGGTTGCAAGTAATGAAACAAGTGGTTTTGTAAAAACACTTTTAGGAGAGCACGGAGAGTTATTAGGTGCTCATATTGTTGGTGTTCATGCAACTGAGCTAATTCATGAGTATGCACTTTTTAGAACGATGGAAGGTATTGATGAGGAAATTTTTGCCACAGTTCATCCACACCCAACATTAGGTGAGTGGTTAGCTGAGTCTGTTATGGCGGCAAAAAATAGAGCATTAAACTTTTAATTGAGAATTAAGGTAAAATAGTAAAAAAAATAAATTGGAGTTGAAAATGGCACGTAATGAAGTTGTTATGCCACAAATGGGTGAGTCGATCACAACAGGAACAATCACTAAATGGTGTAAGGCCCCTGGTGATAAAATTGAAATTGATGAAATTCTTTTAGAGATTTCTACTGATAAAGTTGAATCAGAAATTCCAAGTCCTATGGAAGGAGTTGTGGTTGAGCTTTTATATGAAGAAGGTGAAACAGTTGATGTAGGTAAAGTCATTGCTTATATCGATGATGATCCAAATGCTAAGCCAAGTAGTGGTGGAGGAAGTTCTAAGTCTGAAGCACCTAAAGAGGAAAAAGTTGAAGCAAAAGCTGAAACGACTACAAGTGCACCAAGTAACAGCTCTACAAGTTCAGAAACTAGTGGTGGAAGAAGATTCTACACTCCATTAGTTAAAAAGTTGGCCGAAGAAAATGGTGTTGCTCTTAGTGAACTTGAAAGTATCAATGGAAGTGGTGCTGGTGGAAGAGTAAATAAAGAAGATTTTGAAAACTATCTTAAAAATAGAAAGTCTGGTGGTGCGAGTACTGGTAAAGCTGCTAGTGGTGGAAGTGGTTCAATTCAATTAAGTACTGTTCCAGCTTATGGTGCAAATGAAAGAGTTGAAATTGTTCCAATGGACAATATGAGAAAAGCTATTGCTAAGAATATGCAATCATCTAAGCTTACATCTCCACATGTTAACTCTATCGTTGATGTTGATATGACGAATCTAGTGAATATTAGAAATCAAATTAAAGATGACTTCAAAAAGTCTGAAGGTTTCTCAATCACTTATTCTCACTTTGTTATGTATGCTCTAATCCAAGCATTAAAAGAATACCCAGAAGTGAATGCTTCAATTGATGGGGATAATATTGTTCTGAAAAAAGATATCAATATGGGTTGTGCAGTTGCTGTTCCTGGAAATGGATTAGTTGTTCCTGTGATTAAAGGTGCAGATAATCTTAATTTAACAGGACTTGCTCGTAATCTGAATGACCTTGTTATCAAAGCAAGAAATAAGAAGCTTACAATGGATGATTTAAGTGGAGGAACATATACTTTCACTAATAATGGATCATTTGGTGTTATTGCTGCAACTCCAGTTATTCTTCAACCACAAGTTGGGATTTTCTGTGTAGGTACAATTAAGAAGTCAGTTGAAGTTATGAAAGATAATTCAATGGCAATTAGAGATATTATGTATGCAACTCATACTTATGACCACAGACTTATTGATGGAGAACTTGGATCTAAGTTCCTAATGCATGTTAAAAACACATTAGAGACTATGGACCCACGTGATCTTCTGTAACGTTCTGTAACGCCTTTGGCGGAGCTAATACGAAACTATAATAGAGTAATTCAATAATAAAAGGACAGCTAAGGCTGTCCTTTTTTATTGAACACAAATTTAAGCTACCCCCCCTTAAGTATCTAATTTTACAAGTAAAAATGCATTAAAGAAATACCTGATAAGACCGATAAGTTATTGATGAAATTCGTAATGCTTATCTTTATTCTAGGCCTTAGTGCCGTCTATGCTCGCAATAATTGTGAACCCAAATCACAAATGCAGAGGATTAAAGATTGTCGTACTTTATTAAAGGCCGGTTATAAAGAGGCCTTAATGCATGATAAGGGCTTTTTAAATGCTCAGTTAAATTTGAGTGCCTATAAACTTGCTAAGGTTATTTATGAGAAAGATCTTGGTAGTAATCAAACTGAGGCCATGCGTGGTCTTGCGAGTGAACTTTTAAATAATGATCTAATTGAAAGTGCAAATAATCAAAGTGCAAATATTCGTAGTGATATAAATAGTTTTTATCAAAATGCTAATGTAGAGCTTCCTGAAAATACGATCGGTTTAAATGAGCTGCAAGCAAACTATGCAGACTTATCTGACTTACAAATATCTCATGTTTTAAGTTTAAATAATGAAGAGACAAGTGACTTTAATCAAAATGATATTTCGACACTTTGGTTTGTAAATGCTGTTAATCGAGAAATTAATGGAAGTGATAGTTTTCTCATTTCAAAAGCATTAAAGCGTATTCTAAATTATCAAAGTGATTTAAGTCCGGCAGAAAAAGAAAAACAAATTGTCGACAATATAGCTCGCTCTCAATTAGAAATGCAGGCAAAATTATATGAGATTAAAAACGAAGTCTTTCGTCGCAATAAATGTGATTGTGTTGGAGACTATAATGAGTATGTGAATGCTCAAAATAATTCAATCTTACTGAGCTGTCTAGAAAATGAAGATGAGATTATTGAAAATGAT
>CAJXHA010000166.1 GCA_913053615.1 uncultured Bacteriovoracaceae bacterium
ACAATAGGAAATAAATATGGTCTAGCACTTAGAACTGGCCATCATTGTACACAACCTCTATTAAAGCGTTTAAATGTTCCAGCAACAGCAAGAGCGAGTTTTGGCGTTTATAATAATAAAGCGGATGTTGATCATCTAGTAACTAATCTTAAAAAAATGGTAGAGCTTTTTACTTAAAGTGAGAAAAATATGGGAATACAAATACAACCAACACCAAATCCAAATGCCTTAAAATTTATCTTAGATCAAGATGTAAAAAATGATGGTAAAACTTCATTTAAAAACCCAAATCAAGCAAAAGATGTACCTTTGGCCGCAAGTATTTTTGATCTTCGTGGTGTTGATCAAATTCACTTTTTTCAAAATGTCATTACAGTTTCAAAGTTTACCTTTGAACCATGGGATAACCTTGAACCAAGTATTGTAACAACCATAGAGAATATGTTGGAAGATCATGATCCAAATTTTAAAGAACATAATCCAGAGCTTGAAAGAAGAAAGAATCTACCTGCAGATCTTTTACAAATTGAAGAGATCTTAGATCGCAGAATTCGCCCAGGTCTGCAAGGTGATGGTGGTGACTTGGCCTGTGTGAGCTATGAAAATAATGTTCTCATCATCAAATACCAAGGAGCTTGTGGAACTTGTCCTAGCTCTACGACAGGAACACTAGAAGCAATACGTGCCATTTTACAAGATGAGTATGACCCAGAAATAGAAGTTTATATTGCACCTGAAGAATAAAATAAATAAAGGATACAAATGAAATACTTAATCGCTCTATTAATAAGTACCAATACACTATTCGCTGCCAGCATAAGTGGTGTGGTTGATATAAAAGGTGATATTCCCAAGGGTGTATTATATGTATTTGCAAAGAAATTCTCTGGTATGCCAATGCCATTAGCAGTTAAAAGAATTGAAAATCCAAAATTTCCACTTAAATTTACTTTAAATGATTCTGATAAAATGATGAAGAATATGCCCTTTGTAGGCCCGTTTAAAGTTGTTGCAAGAATTAGTCCTAGTGGAAGTGCAACTGATAAAAGTGGCATTGAGGTCAGCACAACTGCACCCGTAGAAGATGGTGAAAAAGAATTAAAGCTAGTACTTAAAAAAGATTAATTAAACCCAATCCTTTGGATAATAATACTCCATCATTTCACTATGAGGACTTCCCTCTTTTGGAGCATACTTATAGGTATAATTCACTCGTTTTGGTAAAGAGATTAAAATGGAATCCGTTCTCCCATTACTCTTTAGGCCAAAATGAGTTCCACGATCATGCAATAGATTAAACTCTACATAACGTCCATGACGGTGAAGCATAAATTCTTCATCTTCAGGAGTATATGATTCATGCATGCGTTTTTCTACGATAGGAAAATAAGATGTAATAAAAGACTCTGAAAGTTCTTTAACCATTTTAAAATCTTGATCAAGACCTTCTTTATTATAATGATCAAAAAAGAGTCCGCCGATTCCACGCATTTCTGAATTACGATGATGATTAACAAAATACTTATCACACTCTTCTTTCATCCAAGCATAGTTCTCTCCAGCAGCATCTTTCCATACTTGGTGAAAATACTTAAAGTCTTCAGTGTGTGGATAATAAGGAGTTAAATCTGCACCTCCACCAAACCAAAACTTTTCTCCGTGCTGAATCATTCTAAAGTTGGCGTGAACTGTAGGAACTCTTGGATTTCTTGGATGGATAATTAAGGAAATACCTGCGGCCCATAATTGAGTGCCTTCTCCTGGTAATCTTGCAGCAAAAGTAGGATCTATATCACCAAATATCTCAGAGGTATTTACTCCAGCGTTTTCAAAAAGCTCACCCTCAAAGGCACGAGTAATACCTCCACCACCTGGCTGATCTTTAAAGTCTGTACGCTTCCAATTATCTTCAATGAGATTGAGCTTTGGATCTAGCTCTTGCATTCTCTTGGTAATTTGATTTTGAAGGTCTTTTACATGATTAGAAAATTCAAGTTTCTTTTGTTCAAGTTCTTTATTTGCCATAATTTCTCCAAGAATAAACCTAAGAATATATATCTAACGTTCCGATATTACAATTAATCATTACTTTATAATAGGATAATCTATGAATCTATTGGGAAGGTTTGCTAAATTCTTCGGTGTCTTTCTTATTACTCTTACTTGCTGTGCTGCAATTATTATTTCCGTGGTAGGAAGGGAATTTAGAAATTCTACCTATATGGATTTCTTTGTGACCTTTTCAACATCTTTTGAAAGTAATTTTTATGATTTTAGACTTCGAAAACAAATGGAAGTAGAAAACCAAAAGATTAAAGAAGATCCCAAACTATTAGAAGAGTACCAATCAGATGATATTATTCTCGTTAAGATTGATGATGCAACTTTGGCAAGAATTGGTATCTATCCGGTTCCAAGAGATAATTGGGCAAGGCTCATTGATAATTTAAATCACTTTGGTGCTAAGGTAATTGCCTTCGATGTTTTTTATCCCGAAAAATCTAAATCATGTTCTTATGAAGAGTCTCCAGATCAATTACTTGCAAACTCTATTACTAAGTTTCAAGAAACAGAAGGGAATAAAGTTATTATTCCCTATACAACCTCAGAGTACAAAGAAGATGGTTACGAAGAAATACCTGATCGCTTATGGGATTATCTTATGGACTCTCAAGCTGATAGCGATAAGGATCAATTAGCATTATTTTATGTAGAAAAAAGTAACTTCCCTATTGATGAAATTGCTAACAGTGGCACAGATCTAGCCTATATCAATATGATTGAAGACAGAGATGGTGTATTTAGGCATTACCCAGTAGTAAGAAATCTTAATGAAGGTTTATATTTTCCAAGTCTCGGTATTCGAGCATTTCAGGCCTACACCGGAAAAGATGTAAAGGTCACAGTTGGAAAGCACTTAAATGGAAACCTAATTTTTGAAGATAATAGTTTATACCTTAATAATATGGGTGAAACAAAAATTCGTTGGTATGGTGCTGACCGTTTTCGCTTTAAAGAAATAAGTATGCAAGATGTTCTCTATGCGGATAAAGACGATGCTGAATTAAAGAAACGACTTTCAGGCAAGGTCGCTTTCATTGGATCGACTGCACTTGGTGCCCACGACTTTAGAAATACTCCGGTTGACCCTAAAACGCCTGGGGTTTACGCCCATATGAATATTCTCTATATGTTTTTAAATAATTTCTTTTATCAAGATTTATATGAATCAATGAAGTATACATTCTTACTCTTATTAGTATGCTTAGCTATATTAATGACAGTAATGTATTTTGGAAATCCCATTATCGATTTTCTCACTTTATTATGTTTAATCGCAATTACATACTTTCTTGATTATTCATACTTCTTACCAGAGGGTTATGAGCTACGACTCTTCTTTACCTTTTTAAACTTGGCCTTATCCTATTCTTGGATTACAGGAATAAACTTTGCTGAATCAAATAAGGATAAAAAGAAAATTAAAGGAGCATTTTCTCGTTATGTAGCACCGGCCATTGTTAACGATATGCTAGATCACCCAGATAAATTAAAAGTTGGTGGTGAAAGAAGAGATATAACATGTATGTTCTCTGATGTACGTGACTTTACCAGTATCTCTGAGCAATTAAGTGCAAATGAACTTGCAAGTGCCCTTAATAGATATATGGGAGAGATGACTGATATCGTTTTTGCAACAAATGGTACCTTAGATAAATATATTGGTGATGCGATTGTTGCATTTTGGGGAGCTCCCCTTGATATTGGTGATCATGTTACTCAGGCTGTTGATGCTGCAGTTAAGATGCTAGAGGCCTTACCCGCCATCAATGAAGAGTTTAAGGCCAAGAATTTACCAGAGTTTAAAATTGGACTAGGACTTAATAGTGGTGAATGTAATGTTGGAAACATGGGTAGTGATCAAATTTTTGCCTATACCGCTCTTGGTGATAATATGAACCTTGGTGCAAGACTAGAATCAAGTTGTAAGTTCTATGGAGCACAAATTCTTATTTCTGAATATACCCATGATCGCTTAGAGCCAGGAAAATTTACCACTCGATTAATTGATAATGTTCAAGTTAAAGGTAAAACTGAGCCAGTCAAAGTCTATGAAGTTCTCTATAGCTATCATCCACTAATGCTAGATCAAGACTCTTTAAAAACATTTAAAGAAGCTTATGAGCTCTTTGTGGCAAAAGATTTTAAGGGTGCGATTGAAAAATTCAATCAAGTACTAGCAAAACACCCTGAAGATAAATCAAGCCTTAGAGTGAAAGAAAGTTGTGAATACTATCTGGAAAATCCACCTAGTGCGGATCAAGACCATACGATTACAGTTAGAACAGATAAGTAACGTGTAATAGGTCTATGCATAAGTATGAAAGCTCAGAGCGATTCTACAATCAAATGTGACGAATAGGAGCATTTGGTGTAATAGGTCTATGCAAAAAAAAGCTCCCCTAAGGGGAGCTAATATGTGCTTCTTAATTTTATCTAGGATCAATCACGGCAATAATTGTATCAACTGATTTTTGCTCCCAAGACTTGAGTTCACCAGTATAACGATCAACTGCAGGAACTTTTATTTCAACACTTTTAAAGTATTCATTCCACATATGAGTTCCTTGATGTTTTTGATGTTGACACTTTCTCATAACATAATTGGCTGAACCAGTGAGACGAATAAGCTCATTAACTTCCTCAGCATCTTCCATAGTCATTCTTACACAACCATGGCTAGCTCTTTGACCTAATCTTGAGTATGCAGATGTTGTTGTTGAATGAAGTGCTATTCCGCCATTAAAAAACACTGCCCATTTCATTGGACTACCACTATAAGCACCTGAAAAATAATTATCATAGATACGCATATGATTTGTATAGATTGGTCTAAAATATCCTACAGGGGTTGCATGTCCCCACTTACCAGTTGAAATATTTACTTCTTTAACTAAGACTCCATTTTGATAGGCCTTGAGCGTTTGTGCGCCAGCTACACTTCCTCTTGGTGCACGATTAACAACGATTACCACTTGAGCAAGATCTTCAATACCCTCTACAGCTTTAAGTCTTTGATTCTCAACTGCTTTGTTTTTTTGTTTTTTATATAATGATTCATCTAGTTTTGATTCCATAGAGAAATCTAATGCTTGTGCGAAAACACCGAATGATAATAATCCTAATAATAATAACTTCATTTGCTTGCCCTTTGTTTTGACACACCATTACAGCATAGGCTTTCAATGACAATATTAGCTATAAAATATTCATTGTTTCACTCTTGTTCATGTCTTTAATAGCTGGTCTATTGTGAGTGTTTTTGGTATGTTTCTATAGATTTAAAATATACATAACGCACTACGTTACCGGCAAAATAAGAGGATGGTTACAATGCTTATAAAAGCTAAAGAGAAAATCACAAAGAATTATGATGTGATTGTTATTGGCTCTGGACTTGGTGGAATGACCTTAGCAAATAAAATGGCAAAGGATGGACGCAAAGTTCTATTATTAGAAGCACATAATAAACTTGGTGGATTCGCAACATGGTTTTATCGTGAAAAGAAAAAACATGTATTTGATATAAGCCTTCATGGTTTTCCATTCGGTATGAAAAAAACATGTCGCAAATATTGGAATAAAGAAATTGCAGATCATATTGTTCAAATAAAAAAAGTTAAGTTTACCAATCCTCAGTACACCATAGAAAGTGAATTCACCCAGGAAGACTTTACTACTAAATTAGTGAATCACTTTCAAATCCCTCTTGAGACAGTAAATGCCTTTTACGACTATATACAAGGCATGAACTTTTATGATGATCAATCAATGACTAATCGAGAATTATTTCAAAAGTTCTTTCCTGATCGCAATGATGTAGTTCGTTTTTTAATGGAGCCAATTGTTTATGCAAATGGATCAACACTTGATGACCCGGCGATAACATATGGAATCGTTTTTTCTAACTTTATGAAAAAAGGTGTTTGGACATTTAAAGGTGGAACTGACGTCATTATAAAAATGATGCGTGAAGAATTATTAAATAATAATGTTGATATTAAAATGCATGCAAAAGTAGAAAAGATAATAGTTAAAGATGGAAAGGCATGTGGGGTTGCATTTAAGGACCAAGAAGTTTTCGCTAAAGCAATTGTAAGTAATGGTAATTTACATAATACTATTTTCAAGATGGTAGGAAGTGAACACTTCTCAGCTGACTATATTGAAAAGGCAAAAAAAGTAAGAATGAACTCTTCATCATGCCAAGTTTATATAGGTCTTAAAACCGGTGAAACGATTCCATTTATAGGTGATCTTGTATTTACATCAACTCATCCAAGCTTTGATACTGATGCACTGATGGATTTAAATATTACCTCTAGAACATTCTCGGTATACTACCCTGAAGGAAGGCCTTATGATGAAATCCCTCGTTGTGCCATCGTATCTTCAACAAATGCTCATTATGATGATTGGAACAATTTAAGTGATGAAGATTACCAAGCTGAAAAAGAAAAAATGATTAAAGAGACTATTGATAGCCTTGAAAATTATCTTCCTAATATTCGTGAACAAATTGATTTCATTGATGCGGCTACTCCGAGAACAGTTGAGCGCTATACTCATCACTATAAAGGCTCTAGCTTTGGTACTAAGTTTGAGGGTCTAGAAATTTCTACTAAAATGCATGAAGAACTTCCAGGCCTATACCACGCAGGGAGTGTGGGAATTATAATGAGTGGTTGGTTAGGTGCTGCTAATTATGGAGTTATCCAATCAAATAATATTGAAAGCTATCTTTTAGATATGGAAAAACAAAACTCAAATCAAAATATCAATGTTGAAAGGGAGGCCCATGTTCAACTTTAATGATCAAAAAATAATAGTTACTGGTGGAACAAGAGGAATTGGAAGAGGAATCACAGAAGCTTTTTTAAAAGCAGGTGCCACAGTATATGCTACATACGCAAGTAATGACTCTGCCGCTAATCAATTTAAAGAAGAAATGATTACATATGGTGAGCGTTTAATTTTAAAGAAGTTTGATGTAAGTAAGACTACTGAATGTGAAAGCTTTTTTGACTCAATTGAAGATGTAGATGTTTTGGTTAATAACTCAGGAATTAGAAAAGACAATCTACTTGCTACCCTATCTGAAGATGAATGGGATCGAGTGCTAGATATTAATCTAAAAGGTACATATAATATGTCACGTTTTGCTGTCTTAAAGATGATGAAAAAACGTTATGGTAGAATCGTCAACATCTCAAGCATCGGTGGTGCACTAGGCTTACCAGGCCAAGCAAATTACGCAGCATCAAAAGCGGGTCAAATTGCGATTAGTAAGTCTCTTAGTAAAGAGGTCGCAAAAAGAAATATTACAGTTAATAATGTGGCTCCAGGCTTTATCGAAACTGAATTAATTGCAGACCTCCCAGAAGAGCA
>CAJXHA010000167.1 GCA_913053615.1 uncultured Bacteriovoracaceae bacterium
ACTGGCTTATTTTCTTTTAAAATACTAATTGCTGTTTCTATTGGTACTAACATGCCTAATACGTATTATTTTGTTCCTATTGGGGTCGGTGTAGGTGATACACCGTCACGCATAAAGCTGTCAATAACACCAAGGCCTCTAAAATCACCTTGATTAAAGTATGTCTTAAAGTTCTCACCAATATCTGTGTTGGCATTAAACTCACCGGTTAGGAAAAGGTTTTCTGCACCAAAGAGAAATGCGAGATCATTATAATGAGCAATTCTTTTAAAGTAAGAACCAATAAAAGACTTGAGTTTGATGAGATTAATTCTTCCTAAGCGAAAGCGATCTATTAAGTAGGAAAGATACTTATTTCCTAATAGTTTCATACAGCGATCACTTCTCTTTACTTGTAGGCGTCTTAAAGCTTTTGATCTCTTACTTGGATTGCGCCATTTAGAGCTGGTACTATGACATACTACTTCCATAGCACTAAAGGCTTCATCTTCACTTAGAGAATTAAAATACCTAAGACCAGCAGTTTCAACTACAACTTTTGACTCTATTGCAAGTGGACCTCTTAAGCGTCCCTCATCAACTAGTCTAGTATAATTATTTTCTAAATTCGTTAAGAGGCTTAAATGTTTCTTAGCTTCTTTTCGATAGAGTTTATGATACCATCGATGAGTTTTAGCTGCTTTAAAACTAAGCTTGAATATCAATGAAAAATCTTCTTCATCTGCAACTTGGCCAGGCTCTCCAAAGCTTTCAATTGATTCAAATTCAACAGTCATATGCTTTTTTGACTCGGCAGCATTCTTAACTCCAATATCCCAGTCAAAGAGTTTATAGATAATTGTATTAAAAATGCGTGAAAAAAAGTTTTGAATAAATTTAACTGTTTCTGAGTAGTGTTTGAAAAATATTTTTTCTACACCATCTTTAATGATTCGAACCTGTTCTGTTTCACGTTTTTTTAGACTTCCGGCCAAGAGAAATGAAAACTGAGAAGTTAAATTTTCACGAGTTCTTTCTTCAACACTTACAACATTATCTCTTAAGACATTGACCTCTTGGGTTTGTGAGCGAACCAATGAGCTAAATTCATCCCAGTGTGCAGATGAACGAGCAAAAGTATTCTTATCTTGCTCATAAAAGCTTAAGTATGTTTTATTGGTACTTGCAAACTCATAGGCAAGGTCCCAAGAAAGTATTGTTATTTGTAAGAGGTTAAAGAAGTCGGCCTGTAAGCTTAAATGTACTCCAGCACCAGCACTAACTTCCTTATCTACAGAAAGTCTTAAAAACTCATCTGCTTTTGGGTTATCATTTTCACCTAATGATTGAATGGTTAATTTATTTGAATAACCAACATTTACTAATACACCCGCTCTTAAGCTCACACCTTGTAAAGGAGGGGAGGTTACAAATCCACCAGCATTAAATGTATACTTATCTTCTCTAGAAATTAGTTCACTTGGTTGCATGCTAAGAACTTTATTAGGATCAAACTTAGTAAAAGATAAAAATAGTTTAGAGAAATCACTTGTGAGACCATCAGTATATGAAGGTGCTAGGTGAGTGTACTTATATTCTCTAACAAAATTGATTCCAGCAAATGCCCCAATTTCAGATTCTGTCATATCTAGGATACCGTCATCATTTAATTGACCCAGTAAACTTTGTGCATTGATTTGAATATATAATGAGTCATGCACTAACCACTCATCTCCAAAGAGAGCAGGAGCAACTTCACGGTGTACATCAAAGCCAATATTTACTAATGGCTTTTGCCATGAAAAGCCTGAGAAATTTAAAACACCACCACCAATATCACGGTTAAATAAAAGTTCACGTGCCTGTTCATTACCAATTTGATTATATTGATCTCCAATTGCTTCTCTAATTTTTTGTAAGAGTGGAGGAGTTGAGTCATCGACTTCCTCTAGATTTAAAACACTTTGACTTACTCTTTGGTTAAGAGCACGCATATTCAATGCTCGTCCACCATCACGTCTTTGACCACCACGTGGACCACCATTGGCCTCTTCTACTCTTCCAGTAAAGCCACCACTTTTAAAGCGCTCACTAAAGCGAATATGTTGGAAATCGTAGGCAAAGGCCTCAGATATCAAAACAATGAATAATAAAATTAATCGCATAACTTCCCTGTTAAGTGCGCTGACTTATGTCGCGATGCGAAATCAGCTTTGTATATAATACATTTCGGAATAGGAGACCCTTGACTTAATGGCACTAGAAACCATATTAATAGCCTACAAAGGAGCTTTTTATGGATTTTACTAAATTCAAGGCCTTACTAGATGAACAAGTTGAATGGCCAGATCACTATACTTTCAAATTCGTTGTAAAATCACATAAAAAAGAAGACTTAGTCGCTTTAATAGATGACCATCATATACAGGAAAAATCTTCCTCTACCGGTAAATATACTTCAATAACAGCAAGGAAAATGTTTCGTAGCTCAGATGAGGTAGTTGCTGTTTATCACAAGGTAAGTAAAATAGAAGGAATTCTATCTCTTTAAAGAGCTAACAAACTAAGGATAAGTTTATGAGCTATAAGACTGCACTAGTGATGGGGGCAGGGGCCTTTGGTACTTCGATGGCATGTGTGCTTGCCGAAAACTTTAATAAAGTCATTGTAAAAGTTAGATCCCAAGATATTTATGATTCTATTAATAATGGTGAAAATGCTATCTATCTTCCAGGACAAACTCTTCCAAAAAATATTGTTCCAGCAATGAGTTGGGAAGAAGTTGAGAAATTAGTTGATGGAGAAATAGAACTCTTAGTGAATGGTCTTCCAACTTCAGCTATTAAAAAAGTCTACTCAGATAGCAAAGATATATTTTTAAAATTTTTTGAAAAAGATATTCCTCTCGTTTCTCTTTCTAAAGGGATAGACCCTGAAACACTTGAGTTACCAGATGATCTTTTTAATCATTCATTTCCAGAACATATGGATCATATTTTATATCTCTCTGGACCTTCATTTGCTAAGGAGATTGTGGATAAACAAGTGACTATTGTTTCTTTAGCAGGCAGAGAACCACAAAGTCTATTAAGTGTTAGTGAAATGTTACAAACAAAGTACTTTAAAGCTTTTCCTACCTATGATGTGAAAGGAGTTCTTTTAGGAGGAGCTCTTAAAAATATTCTCGCAATCGCTGGAGGGATGTTAGAAGGACTAGGATTTAATCATAATACTCGTGCTGCGATGATTACTCGTGGAATTACTGAGATGTTACGTTTTGGAAAAGTTTATAATGCTAGACCTGAAACTTTTTATAGTTTTTCCGGGATGGGGGATCTCATTCTCACAACCACTAGTGATCTCTCTCGTAATAAAACTTTTGGTATGGAGATCGCTAAAGGACGCAAGCCCTTAGAAATTATTAAGTCACAAAGATCAGTTGTTGAAGGATATAAGACCACTAAAGCAGCTCATAATTTGGCAAAGAAATACCATATAAAAACAAGACTCTTTGATGGAATTTATCAGATTCTCTACAATGATGTTAGTCCAAAAGAAGTTATAGATAAACTAATGGATTTGCCTGTTTCTCAAATTGAATAGATTATAAATAGACTTTCCAAACCTGTAGCTTCTGATTGTCTTTTGTATACTCCTTTAGGAGTTCCTTATCATTATTTTGAAAGAATTGCTTGTATGTTGCTTTACTCTTTAGTGGTGGATCACAAATAAGATACAAGTATGGGGCATCTATTTTAGGGATATTAAATTTATCGTAATAAGGAATATTAAAACCATGGCGTGGATAAATTCCCATAGGGTTTAATACAAAGTTATTTTGCGGAAAACAGGCCACGATTGGACTTGCCAGTTCATTTTGCTCATAGATTTCTTGTAGAGACTGGACAGTAAGTTCATAAGAAGCATTTACGTTTTTTCCATAATGTGGATCATTGAAACTTGGCATATAAAAAAGGTAGCTAAGAAATGGGAGAGCAAAAAAAGTATGAAGTAAGTACTCTTTTTTTACTTTATGCTGTAGAAAGAGCAGAAAATTAAGAACAAATAGATAAGAGCTATAAAGAAGATAACGATCCAGAAATACATGATAAAAACTTAGTAATAGGAACGTTCCTCCATTTATACAGAATGCGTATATGATTAAGCGTTTATGTGAGTCTTTTAAATCTTTAAAATAGAAAAGTGATAAGATAGTCATTAAAAAACTTATGCCAATAAATGGATCACTTATAAATATATCTTGAAACTTATTTATTGCATTTGGAATGGCATAATTAAATGAAAAATCAAAATAGGAAGAATCATTCGTATTAAAACTAGCATAAGAGTGAATAAACTTTTTCTCAGCCAATAGATTATAAAGATACCAAAGAACAACAGATAAGGGGCTCCAAAGAATTGCTTTATAAATGAAGGGGTCTTTTTTCTTTTCTATCCTTTGAAAAATATACTCAGCTACCAGTAAAGAAAGAGTATAAATTAGAAATGACTCTCTGGTTAAACCAATTATGAAAGCAAGATATATAACAATCTTAGTATGTCTTTTAAATAAATGATAAAGATAAAAGATCGTTAATGTTAAAAGGGCCGTATCACCAATAAGCAGTGGGAAATTTATATAGTAATTTGCTGTCAAAATCACGGAGATGCTAAATTGAGCTGCTAGAAATTTATTTTTAGTTAAGAGATTTGAGAGTTGAAAAAATCCATAAAGTGAAAAACTTGAAAATATAAAGATATATATCTTTCCTATAAATGATCCAACTCCAAATATTTTCATTAATAATCCAAGTAACATTGGGAAAATAAAAGGATGTCCAAAAGTTGCACTTGGGTGCATAAGAATATTTAAAAATTGTAATGGTCCTGCTAGGTAAAAGCTATATGCAACTTGGTAGTAGGGGGGAACTTCGTCATGACTTAAATAACTAGAGAGCTGCCCTTGAAATATAATAAATACGATAAGTGTACAAATTCCAAGGGCAAGAAAATCAAAACGATTTCTTAGAATAAGAAATTTACTCAATATGTTTGCGAATCTTTTCAATCGAGATAACTTCTCCAAGACTTACGATTTCTCCATCTGGCTTTTGAATAAAATAGGCCGGAACCCCAACTATGTCATATTTTCGCAAGAATTGAGTGATATTGTCATCTCTTTTTGTCCAGTCGGCGATCATCAGTTTTAGATTCTTTTCTTTTACAAGAGACTCAAATCCACTTGTATTAAGTACTAACTTCTTATTTACTTTACAGGTTAAACACCATTTAGCGGTAAAATCGATAAAAACATATTCACCCTGCATGGACTTCATTTTCTCTTCACTCCAATTTTCCCACATCAAATTGGAATTTTCCATTTTGGTAACTGATTGTTCTTCACCGTAGTTTACTGCAAGTCCTTTTGCACTTAATAGCATTCCGAAAACGAGCACAGGCAGTATAAAAAAGAGTACATTCCAAGCAAAAACTTTTGAGACATGTTTTCTAAAATAAAATGCAAAGAAAGTTAAGGCCAAAATTGTATTGATATACATTCCACTAAAACTAAAATCAATTAAGTTCGCAAGGACATCATATAACCAAATACTAGTAAGTATTAGTGTTAAACCTAGAAGCTTTTTAAGCTTATCCATCCATGCTCCTGGCTTTGGAAGAAAGCTAATCATTTGCGGAAAAAAGCCAGTTAATATAAATGGGAAGGCCAACCCAATACCGACAAAAATAAAAATCAAAAAGATATTAAGGTTACTTGTCGTAAACGCAAACGTCAGTGCAGTTCCTAAAAAAGGTGCACTACATGGTGTCGATAAAATTGTCGCTAGAACTCCATTCATAAAGTCAGCACCAACACCTTTTTTAAGCTCTTTTGTTCCAAGACTTTTTCCACCTGGTGTGATGAATTCAAAAAGTCCCAGCATATTAAGTGCCATAATAAAGATCATCATAAGCATAAAGAAAACAAATCCAGGTGATTGTAATTGAAATCCCCAGCCAACTTGTTCACCACTGATTTTTAAAACGAGTATGACAACTCCTAGAGCAATAAAGGTTGCAACGACTCCGAAGGTGTAAAATAAATTATGTTTTAAAATCTTTGCATTAGACTCATCTCTATGTGCTACCAAGCCAAATAACTTTAAGGAAATAACTGGTAATACACATGGCATTAGGTTGAGGATTAAACCACCAAGAAATGCAAAAAAGAGAATACTTATTATTGAGTGAGAATCACTTACTTCTGGATTATTAGTACCGAGCTTTGCTGAAAGTGGTTTTAATTTGGCAACAAAGGCCTTAAAGGTTTCATAACCAGTAGGAGAAAAGTCCTCAACTGAAATCGTAAACTTAATTGATCTTTCATCTTTATAGGGACTGAAGAGAAATGTTGCATTTAATTCTCTTTTAAATTTTCCATCGTTAGGAAGATTCCACTCTGGTTCTTCATATTCACCATCCCAATCAATTGGAATAATACCATATATACTTTTTGTATTATTATCATAGTAAGCTTTCTCATGCTTATAATCTAATGGGTCTTGTAGGTAAGGGTAGATAATATTACTTTCATAATCAATTTTAGAAAGATCTGGGTTCTTAAAGATATATTGTAGGTATAAACGAGATCCCTCTCCGCGAGTAAAGTAGATCTCTAGGCTTTCTGGTTTTTCTGCGATTTTTGGAAGTTCATTTAGTTTTTCATTTAATTCATCTTCACTTAATTGATAGCCCTTAGTTTCTCCAATACCGTTTGTAGAAACATCAACTGTAATAAAATCTTCACCAGGTAAACAGATATCTTTACAAACAAGCCACTTACCGTGAACTTTTAGTTTCCCGCCAGCAGATAAGTCATCTCCTAGGTCAAAGAAAAAGGTATTACTGCCTCCGTAACCATAAGCAAGAATATCACCTTCTTCAATATACTTATGAGGAGTTGGCCATGGGTATCGTTTCTTAGGTTCATATTCGTTAGCATCTAATGTGAATGTAAAATTAATTGGAAGACCTGCATCTCCTGGGTTTTTCCAATAAGTATGCCACTTCTTATCATTAACTAAAGTAATTGCGAGTAGAGTTTTCTCTGCAGTTTTAAAAACTTTACCACTCATTTTCACATGTTTTTCGCCACTGCCCATTGCCGCGAAGACTTGTGAATTTAATAAAATAATTATGACTAATGAAATTATCAGCTTTAGTTTTGCCATATAGCTACCACCTCTTATAATGAGTGAATGATGAAAAAATATTCTTACAGTTTACCTCGTAAAATTATATGTTTAACAGAAGAGTCCGTCGAGACGCTCTATTTAATAAACAGATCGGAATTAATCGCTGGAGTTTCAGCCTATGTCAAGAGACCGTCAGCTGCTCAAAAGCTTCCAAAAGTGTCTCT
>CAJXHA010000168.1 GCA_913053615.1 uncultured Bacteriovoracaceae bacterium
CCAATACAGAAGACCAAGATATAAATTAAATTATTATCGACAAAGGGAGCTTTCAAGGCTCCTGTAACAAAGGCATACTTCCCTAGGATAAGTAGGATAAATGAACCACTAATGCCCGGTAATATCATTGCACAAATTGCAACCGATCCACTGAAGAAGATATTTAGATATGAGTTCTCTGTTTGCACTGGAACAAGAGAGACTAGTGAATAACCAATCGAGATACCAACACATAATTTAATTACTTTTTGTAAGTTCCAAGGTTTTTCTACTGATCGAGCAATATAAATAATTGAAGCGACTATTAAACCAAAGAAGAAGCCCCATGTATGAGTGGGGTGAGTTTCTAAAAGGTAATGCATTAAGCGAGAAGTAAGAAGAATGGCACTACCAATTCCTATAAAAAGTGGAATAAGAAACTGATAGTTTATATGCTCTAGCGCCTTTTTAATTTCAAATTTTATTAGGAGAGCGACAAATTCTTTATTCACTGAACTTATACTTTTTAAAAGTTCATCATAGATTCCAGTAATAAAGGCAACTGTTCCACCAGAAACCCCAGGGACTATATCTGCTAGTCCCATGGCGAATCCTTTTAAGAGTAATAAGGGTTGGATTATGTTTTTCAAGTTTTAATCTGCTTTATTCTTCTTGAGTCTTCTCAATATTTAGAAGCTCATCCATTTCTTCAATATCAAATTCAGTAAGACCAAATGGATTATCTTTATCATTAAGATCTTCATCAAGGTAACGCTTACCAAAGTTTTCTTCAAGCTCATCAAGAGATTCTTGTTGTTGATAAAGTAGATTTCTCTCTACATCATCTAAGCTTTCATTTTCTAATAATTTATCTTCATCTAAGCGAGACTGATTCAGAAGTTTCTCAGCAGACTCAATATCTTGCTCTAGTCTTTCAAGTGCTTTGAGGTCTTTTTCCCCTTCACTCATAATTGATTTTTCTCTTTCTTGTCTTTCAAGCTCACTTAGTTCATCTTCAGTAAATTGAATCTGATCTGCTTTATCTAGTAAACTATCATTTAAGTCATCAAGATTAAGTTCAACATCAAGTTCATCTAATGCCTTATCTTTAATAGCGCTATCAGCTCCACTTTCTAGTCTTTCTTTTAAGAGCGTGGTTCTCGCTGCAGCTGCTTTTGTTTTCGTTACAGCAATATCACCAATAATAAAGTCTCTAACAGAACTTGTAACAAGTGCTGTGGCAAAGTTATCTGTTAATGAAATAATGGTTAATTCACCATTTTTATAGGTTGGATTTTCTGTGATATTTCTATCTGTTCCCCTATCTTGAAAACCGTATACTTCAAAAACATTACCCATTTCAACACCATCAGCACGTCCTCTATCAATGTAAACAACATCTCCAAAAGATGCATACTCTTGATGGTCATTAAATGATGAAACAAGAACTGCTTCAATCAGCCTTGAGTTAAATGTTTTTGTAATACGATCAATTTTAGGAGTATAAACAGTGATACGATCTTCTCTACTAATTAATCCTGCAGATTCTATAATCTCACACTTCCACTTATCACCAACTTTAGCTTTTACTTCAATACTTCCAACGATTGTATATTTATAACCTTGGCGATCCGAGTTTTCATTAGTCTTGATTCCTTGAGCTGTATAGATTGAAAACTTATCTCCAATCACAACCTCAATACTTTCATCAAAAGTAACATAAACTGAATCGTACTTGGTAAAGAGTTGTTTCTCTTCAATGGCTGAATCAACCTTACCAAAGTCTTGTACAATATTAGTTGATAAGAAAGTATTTAAATAAAAACCTTCTTTAAAGTTAAAAGTAATTTTTGCATTTCGATCAAAACCAGTTGAATCGTACTCCTCTCTTGGAATCTCGATATTAAAGTCTGGTCTTGGTGGCTCATAGGCTTCATATTCTTTAATAAGGTTTTGCTCACTGACTTCTGATAAAGTCTTATCTGTATCTGCTGTTGCAAATTGAACAAAGACACCTTGATTTTGTAAGCGTTCTTTTTGACGAATCCATTCAGGAGTTGCATCATCCCCCCACTTTGCATAAGGATCAGCAGGATCAACTTTCTTTGCTACGCTTTGAGCCTTTTGCTTATAAACAGAAACTTCAGGAAGATTATCTTGATTTCCAGTGTTGAAGTTTAAAACCATTCCAGGCTCAATCTCATGTGGGTTTGTAATATAAGGGTTTAATGCCCAGATTTTTGAATAATAAAAACCTGAACCAAATAATTTTTTAGAAATTTTCCAAAGCCAATCATTTTTTTGAACTGTATAGGTACTATTTGTTGTTGCACCTGCAATCTCTGACCATTCATTGATAGGGATTTTCCCTTGCATGCTCTTGGCCATTTCAAGTAATTCTTTTTCTTCCTTGCCCACATCAAAGATAACTTTAGCATCACTAGAGTTTACATCACCTGAAAGAATCTCAGGTTTACTAACGATATCAGCATCTTCTTTAGCATTAGTTGGAACATCTTCTTCAGGTAGAGCAAACTCAATCTCACCAAGGTCTTCTTTTAAAGCCTCTAGGTCATCTAAGGTGCTCTCCTGCTCTCTCTCTGTATTTGTGGTAGCTTCCTCAGGAAACTCTTCCATTAATAATTGAATATCTTCCGGATCTTCTAATACAAGATCTCCCGGCACTTGAGCTGCAGCGTTGGCACTTAGAATTAAAATTAAAAAGAGTTCTCTTTTTTTCAATTACCTTCCCTCAGTCCTTATTAACTTCTAATTTCAAAAAAATCTCTAAGGATTGATTGATATTTTAATTTCTTATCTGTTAAACCTAATTTATCACAACAAACGATCGCATCCTTAAGAGCATCAATAACTTTTCCACTGAAAGCATAATTAGTAATGATTGCTTCGTTTACTTGTAGAGCTAAATCAAATTGACTTTTATCCATGTAGATATTGCTGATATGACTTTTCGCTCTCACGCGAATTTGTTCAGACTTTGATCTTTCAAGGTATTGAAAAACTTTTAATGAGTCATCAATTTTCCCATTAAGTTTTAAGGCAATTCCTTTTTTATAAACTTTTAATTCTTCTTCGATTCCAGATGAATTAAGGTTTTGTAATTCTACTCCAGGCTCTGGCTGCATATTTGATTCAACTTGATTGGCCAGTCCACCTTTAGCAAAAACATCAATGGTCTCTGAGGCTCCACTATTCTGAGACATCTCTTCCATTTGGTTATAATTCTTATTTCCACTGAGTTTTTCGTCTTTTAATTTTTCATGACTGTCTTTTAGATTCTTATAACGAGTAAGAAGGTCATCATACTGGGCCTTTGAAACCCATTTAACTTCTTTCTTTGTTTCTCTAGGACTATCTTCACCTAATAAGGATTTTCTAGTGGATTCAACTAAACTTGAGCAGCTCACAAGGATGAGCGGCATAGCTAAAAGGAGAATTTTTTTGCTCTGTAACATTTAAGTCCTCCATGACTTATATACATATATCTATTTTAGGGCTTGTAAAGCTTGTAAGTCAATGTTATTGAGAACTTAATCCTATGCAAAACAATATAACGTACCAAGACAATCAGGAATTAATTAATATTACTTTACGAGTAAGTAAGGCCGACTCGAGTTTTGTTTATTTTACTTTTGAGTCTAATGAGGGAATCTGCTTCTATTCCACCCTCGAGAGCTCCCTTGGTGAAGAGTATCGAGATATGTCCGTGTATTGCACTCCAGAATTTGAAGAAGATGTAGAGAGAATACTTAGTATCCTCTCTCAAAGATTTTCGATTGAAATTTTAGATAAAAAACAAATTACAGATTCTCATTAATAAAATCTAGTACATCATCATGGTGTGTTTTGGTTTTTACTTTGTCCATAATGTGCTTGAGTCTACCATCTTTTCCAATAATAAAAGTCTGGCGCAAGATTCCATCATACTCTTTGCCCATAAACTTCTTTGGTCCCCAAGATCCATACTTATCTGCAATCTTATGATCAGGATCGGAAAGTAGAGTGAAGTTTAAATCTTGCTTTTCAATAAAACGTTGTAGCTTATTTGGTTCATCTGGACTTACTCCTAAAACCACTGTGTTGGCCTTAGCAAATTCTTTTTTATAATCTCTAATGCCACAAGCTTGAACAGTACACCCAGGTGTCATTGCTTTTGGATAAAAATAAAGGACAACGTTCTTCTTTCCTTTAAAGTCTTTTAAAGCAACCTTTTCTCCATCTTGGTCCACTAAAGTAAATGCTGGTGCCATGTTTCCTACTTTGGGTAAATTAGCCATAATTCCTCCTACCAATTATCTCTTTGACGTCTAATATTTATAAATATTTCTTTCTTACTCAAGCCTGGAAAAATATCTTGGTACTTCTCCAATCTTAGAAAAGGATTTATCTCCTTTTCATCTTTTATCGTATGATCAACTTCATGATGAGTAACTTTATCATCGATTGCGAGTTTTTCTTTTAATAAATTATCACGAATTTCATTTTTTTCTTCAATGGTTTGAGCGAACTTTAAATTAGTTACTAAATAATCATGGGCTGGATAGACAATTAAATCATCTTCAAGCTTCATAATAACTTTATCAATCGTTTCAAAGAGAACATTCACATCTCCTTGTCTTGCATTCCCAATCCCACAATTAAATAAAACATCTCCAGTGATCACTCCAAAGGCCTTATCATCTTGAATCAATTTAAAGATAAAATGTGGATCTAAGTGCCCTGGTGTATATAAGGCCTGAAGCTTCTCGCTAGAGCTCAATTCAAATACCTCAAGGTCTTTAAAAAGAATCTCTGTTACAGAGTACTCGTCTAAAAGTTTTTGATTGTGATGCTTGTGATCTGCATGATAATGAGTATTAATTAAGTACTTTGGATTTAATCCAAGCTTTTTTACAATAGGCATCGTAATATCGATATCTAATGGATCGACGAATATTGCGTTTTTATTGACCTCACTGTAAATAATATAATTGAAGTTACGCAGAGGACTTTCTTCTAAATATACTTTTAAAACTTTCATGGAGTAATTTTGGCCCAAATCATATTAATATCATTTTTAATTTTTAGCATTGCAGGACTCATTCTAAAAATCATACTTAATCGTGTAAATAGTAAATATATTCGACAACATGCAAATCAGGTCCCAAAAGGCTTTGAAGAAAAGATTGATCTAGAAAATCACCAGAAAGCTCAGCGTTATTCTATCGCAAAACTAAATTTTGGCATCGTTTCAAACCTTATAGCTTTCATCAGCCTTTATATTAGTCTATTTTTTATTTATGGCTGGGTTGATGAATTTGTAAGAAGTAACTTTGAGTATTCAAGTAAAATTCAAGGGCTGATCTTCTTTGGAATACTTTCCCTCATATCTATGATCGTAAGTTTGCCAGAAAGTATTTATTCCACCTTTGTACTGGAAGAGAAGTTTGGTTTTAATAAAACAACTCCTAAAATCTTTCTTATTGATATATTTAAAGGAATTTTATTATCCTGCTTAATTGGTGCTCCCTTTCTCTATTTTTTATTATATTTAATGGAAAGTTTAGGTGAACTTTGGTGGCTTGCAGGTGCCAGTGCATTTTTAGTTTTTCAATTCTTTTTAATATGGGCCTACCCTAAATTCATAGCTCCACTCTTTAATAAGTTTACTCCACTTAAGGATGTGGAACTAGAAAAAGAAATGAATGCTTTAATTGAAAGAGCAAACCTAAGCTTTAAGGACTATTACGTAATGAATGCGAGTCTTAGAAGCTCCCACGGAAATGCTTACTTTACAGGCTTTGGTAAGAATAAACGAATTGTCTTTTTTGATACTCTTTTAAAAACACTGAGTACCGAAGAAGTGATTGCAGTGATGGCACACGAATTAGGCCACTTAAAACATAAACACATAATTAAGTCATTAATGAAATCAATTGTTTTTCTTTATATTGGTTTTTATATACTGGGACTTCTAAGTAAGAGTGCTTGGTTTTATCAAATTTTTTCAGAGCTTCAGCCATCAAACTATATGGCATTAACACTTTTTAGTAGTTTAGTACCGATTTATACATTCTTCTTAACTCCCCTCTTTTCATGGCTTTCTAGAAAGAATGAATATGAAGCGGATAAGTTTGCATGTGACCATGCTAATGGGCAAGATCTGATAAATGCTTTAATTAAGATGTATAAAGATAACTCTTCTACCTTAACGCCGCATCCGACTTATTCGAAGTTTTACTTTTCTCATCCACCAGCGCTTGAGCGAATAAACTATATTCGATCATGTATAAATTGAGTCCATAATAGCTTTCTTAAGAAAGTCGAAAAATGGTAAGCGATAACGTTCAATTTCATTATGAAGTTCATGGTAACCTCCTTCGACAACAAAGAGGTTTGCTTGCTTTTCAACATTTTTAAAATACTCAATACAGAAAGGTGCATTAACTAAATAGTCTTCAGTTCCTATTCCCACATAAAGATCACATGTAATTCTTAATGGTTTAGAAAACACTTCTTTTGATTCTCTTAAAATTTCAAAGAGTAAGTGGGTATGAATTTTAAGTACATTAAGAGGGTTCTTTATATACTCTTCATAAACTCTTGGATCATGAGAAAGCTTTTTGATATCTAGCACTCCACTGATTGGCATGGTTAGAGGAATATTGGCCATAAAGCGATTAAATGTTCTTGGAGCAAATCTAAAGAAGTTCCCCATTGCTCCAGGTCCAGCACATGCAGGAGAGCTAAGAATGACCTTTTCAGGGTAAAAGTCTTTATCCACTCTTTTTTGCATAAAGGTACTTGTCACAAGTCCTCCCATTGAGTGGCCAATTAAGATATATCTTTTCATTTGGTATTCATCTTTTAAAAAGTTTATGACTGAATACAAGTCCTCTGAGAATTCATAGAAATGTTTAGCATAGCCTTTTTTCCCTTCACTCTTTCCATGACCTCTTAGATCATATGTGCAAATATTAAAGTACTGTGAGAAAAGCTCGTGCAAATGGGAATGTCTATCACCATGTTCACCTAAACCATGGGTTACAATTATCCACACAGCACTACCATTTTCATGAACTTTACAGTTGAGCTTTAAGTCATCAAAAGTATTTACCCATTTTTCTTCAGCTATCATAAATTTTCCTATTGGTTATTTAATATTTTTTGTCATAATTAAAGTATGTACTGTCCATCTTGTTTAAATGATACACTAAAAATTGCCAGCAGTGGAGTTGTAAAACTCACCTTTGATGGTAAATCCAAGTCAACTTCTCTGTTTTATTATAATTTAAAGGAAGATACCAAAGCTAGTTTAAACAAAAAGCTGAG
>CAJXHA010000169.1 GCA_913053615.1 uncultured Bacteriovoracaceae bacterium
ACTCCTCCTCCACTAATAACGTATTTAGGATTTTTATAAACAACTTGCATACCCTTATGGTCAAAGTCATAAAATTGTAATGACTCTACTTCATTATTAAAGAGATGATCATAAACTATTGGGTGTGGCCTATAGGCAGATAAACTAGCATTCATTGCAATACGATCACCATATGGTAGAGCACTTTGGGAGAGATCGACATTAGAATGATTTAAATAATCATATTGTCCCGCCCATATCATCATAATTGCTGACATATAATCTGCTTCATCTAATCTTTCATCTAAATAACGGCGGTACTGTCTTCTAAAAGTTGGATAACGACGACCGTTGGAACTCTCCATTGCATATTTCATGGAAAGATAGTCTAAAAGGACTTGTGCCGAATGTTTTATTCTCTCATCTCGAGCATAGTCATATAAATTTAAAAGAGTTTGAATTGTATATCCAGCGTATGGCTTAGAGTTTATTTCAGAAAAACCATGCTTAAAAAAGTATTCAAGATGATCAATTAGCCAATCATTAAAACCATTTTTCTCATTATCATAAATCTCTTCACCTGTTTCATCGAACATTAATTGATTAGTTAAATAACGAGCAGTCTCTGTCATTAAAATATGGTTTTCGGTATCCTTAATTTTTCGCCCACATACTCCCATTGCAAAATGAGTGTAATGCTTATTACCTTTTTGAGATAATAATTCATTTAATAAACGATCGTAGGCCTTATTGCTAATCACGCCCTTACCGTTATAAGCGATACGAATAAGTTCTTGTAAAACAAAATCATAATCACCATAACGCTTACAGATACCACCAAATAATTTAATTCGTGTTCCTACTAAAGCTGGTTCAAACCTTTTATCTAAAAGATACTCATTCACTTTTTCAATTTCTCTACCAGTTACAATCCTGGCATAAGCAGCTGAAATAGAGTCTAATTCTTTACTTTCAAAAGTATGTTTAAATGGGAACTTATCCATTGGCTTTCGAGACCACTTCTCTAGTAGCATTTCTCTTTTTAAGGAAATTTTCTCTTTGGCATCCTCTATAGACGCCGATGGAGGTATTTGGCGAATATCGTAATTACGTGCTTGGTATGAACCATACACAGTAGATATGACGAATATAATCGGTGATACAAACTTTCTCATTTAATCCTTAAATCTTTAACGAAAAGACTATATCGAGAAAATTAACGCATCGCAATATTTTTGGAATTTTTACATTTGCTTAGCTTTAAGTAGCTGTATTTACTAGAAATAACCTTGTTTCTTACGATCTTCCATGGCCGTTTCACTACGCTTATCATCCATACGAGTTCCACGTTCAGTGGTTCTACTAGCAGCAATCTCATCGATAACATCATCTAGAGAAGTGGCCTCAGATTTAACTGCACCTGTACAAGTAACATCACCCATAGTTCTGAAACGAACCATCGTTTTAAAAGGTTTCTCTTCTGGAAGTAATTCCATAAAGTCCATTGTTGAATAAAGAGCACCATTTCTTTCGAATACTTCTCTTTCGTGAGCAAAATATAATGAAGGAAGCTCGATATTACGCATGCGAATATATTCCCACACATCTAATTCAGTCCAATTACTTAATGGGAAAACTCTAAAGTGTTCACCTTCATGTTTTTTTCCATTAAATAAAGTCCAAATTTCTGGTCTTTGATTTTTTGGATCCCACTCACCAAATTCATTACGATGAGAAAAGAATCTCTCTTTAGCACGGGCTTTCTCTTCATCACGACGTGCACCACCAAAGAGTGCATCATACTGACCTTCTTCAATAGTCTCTAAAAGAGTAACCGATTGAAGTGAGTTTCTAGATTTAAAAGGACCTGTCTCATCTTTAGCAGTTCCTCTTTTTATTGAATCTTCCACACTACCAACGACTAAGTTAAGATCATATTTTTTAGCAAGTTCATCTCTATACTTAATCGTTTCAGGAAAGTTATGGCCTGTATCTACGTGAACAATAGGAAATGGTATCTTAGCCGGATGAAATGCTCTTAGTGCAAGGTGAACTAAAACAATTGAATCTTTTCCGCCTGAAAATAAAATCGCTGGTTTTTCAAACTGCTCAGCAACTTCGCGAAAAACATAAATGGCTTCACTTTCTAATTGTTCAAGGTGATTAAGACGATAATCCATAATAAATTCCTAATGTTAATAAGAGCTTATAATAGATCAAATGGCACAATTGCTCAATAGTTTGAGGTTTAATATTCCCATGGGCTCTTCTTTCCCAAAAACTCTTCTAATTCTTTATTAGGTAGACGATAATAGTCTTTTAACCAGTTGATAATTGATTCATCGGCATCAGCATAGGCCTTAACATTCTTTGGCGCCAAGTCACTTGGAGTAAAATTAGCATCGACACCTAAGAAATCAAAAATCTCTTTAAGCACACGAGCTGGATCTTGGAAGAAGTTTTCAGAATACTCAATATAGATATTTTCCTTTTTAAAGGTTTCAAAATATGGCCTTAATTGCTCTAGGTACATCCCTCTTTTTTTATAAGAGAATTGTCTTACTGCTTTAGAAGATTTTTTAACATCTTCTCCAGATCTCGTGAGGATCTTTTTCCAATGATCTTTTAAGCGCTCTTCTTCAATCTTAAACGCCTCTTCCATAGAATGAGTTTCAGTACCCTTGCGAATTTGGTGATGATAAGACGAGATGGCCCTATCCACCGGATCTCTTAAAAGAGCAATGATTTTAGTATTCGGATTAAATTCTTTAATACGCTTAGGAACTAATGGATGTAATAAGTAGCCTGTAGAGGCTTCACCGCAGCGATCACCTTTTTTAACTTTAGATTTTAATGGAAAAAAAGAGCGATAAAACCAGTCACCGCGATGAATATATGTATCAAAATAATGTAATTCTTTTTTAGAGCAAGTATGTATTTGAGGGTGCTGAACCAGATAGGCGTACATAGAAGTTGTACCAGATTTTTGAGCCCCAATAACAATGAAGTCAGGCTCAGCTCTTAAGGGTGCACTTAGTAATCTTAATAATTTACTCATAATTATTTTTAGTCTATAAATGACGATTATGAAAGAGCGAAAAACCCGATCTGTGGTAAAAACAATATCTTGGAGATTGACTGGTACGGCCGATACGATTCTTATTTCGTACTTATTAACTAACTCTCTTGAAATTGCAGCAAGTATTGGTGGAATTGAGCTCGTGACAAAAATGCTTCTCTATTATCTACATGAAAGAGTGTGGGCCAAAGTAAAATGGGGCTTAAAGAACTAAAATTCTAATGCCTTATACTCATTTGGGTTTAAAATAATTTTTCCTGCAAAGCCATCTAAATCATTTCCAATTACTTCAAACTTTTTCAAATCTTCATTCCAACGATAATCGTACTTATAACCTAAGAGTTCAGTTATAAATAAAGAAGTATTAAAGTGAGTCATAAACTTTGGAAATTGAGGAGCTTGCATATTTTTAAAGTAAAAAACTAGAGGTACTTCATAGATATCTTGCTTGAGCATTCCATGGCCCCAATAACCAAAGTCTCCCAAGGCCTCACCGTGATCAGAGGTAAAAATCAGAACCGTTTTTTTCTGTGACTGCTCAACCTTTTCAATCATGGCCTTTAAAACTTCATCCGTTCTTCTTACGGCCAATTCGTAATGTGCTACTTTAGAAAGTTCTTTAGCATTGTCTTTTAAGTACTCTGTAGGATAGCGCAAATTATAAGGTGAATGCTGTCCACGCATATGAAAGACAAATAGATTCTTACCTGCAAGATTAAGATCAATTTTTTTAAACTCATCCACTAAGAGCATATCATCAACATTATCATGAGTTTGATCCTGAGTTGGAAGATCCTCAAATGACTTAGCAGTATCGACAGAATGAAAACAGATATTAGGAATAATATATCTTAATTGATAGATAGATTGAGCTGAGTAAAATTGAGTTTTAAATTTATGATCACGAGCAAGCTTAAAGAGACATTGCTTACCTGCGTATATATTTCCAACTCCATCTAAACCAAAAGTATTATTAAAAAATAAAGAGAGTGAGATCTCTGTAGAAACACCAGAGCTTCTTGAGAGCATAAACCTAAAATTAGGATCATCCTTTTTAGAATCAAGAAATGGTGTTGTTTCTTTTTGATAACCAAAAGCACTCATTCGATGAGGAGTTAAGCTCTCTCCCATAACCAGTATTATATTAATATCTTCAGGCTCTTCATTCTCTTGTAAGCGCAATGACCATGCATTGGACTTTTTCTCACTTAATAATTTATGAGGAAGAACTTTGGCACTAAAATAAGACATTGAAAGGTATAAACTTACCCCGTCAAATTCTTTCACACTTGGCTGCTTGCCCCAAATATTTCCAGTGATGGCAGTTCTTAAGGGGAAAAAAAGCAGCATAAAAATAAAGAAAGCTCCGACTCCAGGATAACGCTTAAATCGACCATCCCAATGATTATTAAATCCCCATAATAAGAGCATGAACGGAAAACTTAATAATGCTGGTATAATAACAAATTGATAATCATGTAATAACGTACCCCAAATTTCACCTTGTTCTGCAAAGAAGAGATAAATTTCAAATGGGAATACCCTATTTCCATAATAGGCCAAGTGAACCCATTGTAAGAAACTAAAGAAGAGCATAAAGCTTAGAGCAATATACCTTAACTTTGCATTCTTTATCATAGTGAAAATTAAGTAAATCACTAAGAGAACGACATATTTTTTTAATGCGATATCTGGAGCTAATTTACTATCTAAATAAAAGTAAACGAGATTCTGACCAATAAATAATGAAGCTATGGCCATAAGTGCCATATAAAAATTGTACTTAAACATAGTTCATATATTAGTTAAAAGAGGTTAAGATGTATATTTATAGGAGAATTTTTGGAAAATAATATTGTGCAGCACAATTTTGATCTCTCGGAGAATGATTATGTGAAAAAGCATGCTCACCAATCTGGTGTTCTATGGCTCACAGGTCTTAGCGGCTCCGGTAAGTCTAGTATTGCTAATTTCGTTGCTAAAGAGCTCTTTGAAAAATACCAAATCATGATACTTGATGGGGATGATGTGCGCTCAGGTCTAAATAAAGATCTTAGTTTTACTGATGAAGATAGAACTGAAAACCTTCGCCGAGTTGCTGAAGTAGCAAGTTTATTTCGTCAAAAAGGAATGATCGTTCTCTGCTCATTTATAAGTCCTTTAAATGAACAAAGAAAAAAAGTTAGAGAAATAGTAAAAGATAAGTTTCACCTAGTTTATATTAATACCTCTTTGGCCGAGTGTGAAAAAAGAGACCCGAAGGGACTTTATGAAAAAGCTCGTGCAGGTAAGATTCCGAACTTCACAGGAATTGATTCTCCATTTGAGGAGCCTAATCATAGTGAAATTATTATCAATACCGCCAATAAGTCCATTGAAGACTGTGCAAAAGAATTAATTAATTATATAGAGAAGAACTTTAAAATATAAGGTAACTCATGAAAACAGCTTTTATTACATCTACAGGGAGAACAGGAACTGGCTTCTTTGTTCACCTTTTTAATAATCACGTAAAAAACTCTTGGTCATTACATGAGCCTAAACCTGCTTTTCGCAGACGTGCAGGAAGACTAATTAAAGAGGGTGTAAAAACTGGTGATGTTACTTATTTTAAAGTACCTCGTTTATATCGTGGCATGACAGCAGAGAAGGAAATTTACGTTGAATGTAATTACCACCTTGCAAGTGCGATGGATGTTGTTAGAGGTGCCTTTCCTGAGACGAAGATCATTCATATTATTCGTGATGGAAGAGATATTGTTACCTCATGGTTAAATAGAAATCGTTACATTACAAATGACCATATTACCCCAATGGAAGTTGGTGATCTTGAAGCTGCTAAAAAGTGGGAAAAATGGACTCCTTTACAAAAACTAGCCTGGCATTGGAAAGTCATTAATCTAAATGCTGAAAAACATAACCCAGACCTCTTTATTAAGTTCGAAGATATTTTCTCTGAAGATCATAATCATCTTTTAAAAGTCTTGGATACCATTGGTGGGCTTGATTACGACCAAGAAGTTGTAACGAACGCTTTAAAAACCAAACAAAATTATACTAAGAAAGCCTTCTTTCCGGAGTATGATGAATGGCCAGAATATTGGAAAGAACAATTCTGGGAAATAGCCGAAGATACTATGAATCACTTTGGTTATAAGAAGTAATTCTTAAAATCTAATTTCTTTTAACTAGGAAAAATGGATTTAATATATTCTCTTTATTGTATTGTACTCGCTTGCGAGTATTAAAATCCACAACATCCCCCCCGCTTGCCAAAACAATCGCGTGAGCTGCTCCAATATCCCATTCACTTGTTGGTGCAAGTCTTGGATACTCATGAGCACTACCTTCTGCGACTAAACATAATTTAAAAGAGCTACCCATAGAAATAACTTCTACCTCTCCATGTTCAGCTTCAAGACTTTGCATATACTCTTTAGTTTCATCACTCATATGAGAACGACTTGCAACCACTGTATACTGTTTGGGAATAAACTTATCATTTGGAATTTGTAGTTTTTCACCGGCCTCTACCCTATAAGCAGTATTTTCATTTGTATTATAATAAAGAATATCTTTTACGGGCGCATACACCACCCCCATAACAGGTACTCCATTTTTGATGAGAGCAATATTAACAGTAAACTCTCCATTTCTTTTTATAAATTCCTTAGTTCCATCAAGTGGGTCAATTAAAAAGAATTCACTCCACTCTTTACGAGTATCATATGGAGCTTGTTTAATTTCTTCAGAAAGGATCGGAATCTCTGGATAAAGTTTTTTAAGGCTTTCACAAATGACTTTATTGGAAGCAAGATCCGCCTCTGTAAGGGGAGAATTATCTTCTTTTATCGATTTTTCAAAATCATCTTTTGAGTAGATCTTTAAAATTTCTGCTCCAGCATCTTTGGCAATAGAAATTAAATTCTCAATCATATATTCTCCTTATTTACTTATTTGTCATTACTCACACCAAGCTAAATACCTGATATCACTTTACGCACAAAGCTTTTTAGTCAAGTTTTTAGGGCTATCTTCCGATAGAATTTTAAGGAATTTTTATGCAAAAGTATATTTTAATTATTTTCACATTCGTGTTTCCTCTTTCTCTTTTCGCCGATGAAAAGACTGAAATCGTTCTTGATTGGGACTGTAAAAGTGTCAATTATGAAGGTGAAGTTCAAAGGCTACCGGATCGAGCCCGG